>JAPPBZ010000031.1 GCA_026702635.1 Bacteroidota bacterium | reverse complement strand
GCTCACTCCTCCTCAACGGTCCTGAAGATTTTGCCGCTTCAGTGTTCAGCGAGAAGCCCGGCAGCACGCTGGCCATCTGTACAGGTTCCGGCAATGGATGGTATAGTTACAATCCAGATCAGCTTCTCATCAGTCCTATTCCCGGCCGCACCATTGTGATGAAAACTGCAACGGGTAACTATGCGTCGTTGCGCATTCTGGGCTACTATCAGGGAAATCCAAATCCCCCGGATCCGAACAGACCATCACGTTACTATACCTTCGAATTCATCGTTCAGCCGGATGGGTCACGTGATCTTCGGAGTACAACTCCTGACAGTTAGTAGGCAGAGTTGATTTAGACTTCTGAAAAGGAGAAGTAGGAAGTTGGATGTTGGGTGAGTGGGAACCCCCGCCGCAAGTCATGCTGTATCTCTTCCCAGGGGAAAGATTACAAAATCCCCCGACCTTTCCAGATTCTTCGGTGGCATAGTATCAGGCAACTTACTGCATGGATGCAATGATCCATAGCGAGTAAATTCCCCGAAATCACTCAGGCTCGTGAACAGTGCATATGTGTCCGATAATTCTGAGAATGCCTATCCTTATGAGTCGTTATGGTAATTGTGCCAGCGTATTACCCAGTTTTCATGACAGAGGCATACCTTTGGGGTTAATTGGCTAAAATGCGTTGACAGAACATGGCTATCATCGGAAGTGCAGAGAATCCTTGCAGGATTGCAATCATCGGAGCCGGTCCGGCGGGGTTCTATGCAGCAGGGCATCTGTTGAAACAAAAAACTCACGCTGTGGCGGTAGATGTATATGACAAACTTCCCGTCCCCTATGGACTTGTTCGTAGCGGTGTTGCCCCTGATCACCAGAAGATCAAGAATGTGACACGTGTCTATGAAAAAATTGCTGCACAGGAAGGATTTCGGTTTTTTGGCAATGTTGAGTACGGCAGGGATATTGACCTTGAGGACTTGAGCAATCATTATCATCAGGTGTATTTTTCCACAGGTGCACAGGTGGACCGCAGGCTGAATATTCCCGGAGAGGATTTACATCGTAGCTACTCAGCTACAGATTTTGTGGCCTGGTATAATGGTCACCCAGATTACACGGACTTGCAATTTGATCTGTCCAGATCTTGCGTAGCGGTCGTGGGGGTCGGGAATGTGGCGGTAGATGTTTGTCGGATCCTTTGCCGCACAATTGACGAGCTAAAAAAAACAGACATTGCAGATTACGCGCTGGAAGCACTGGCTGAAAGTCAAGTGCGTGAGGTCTGTATGCTGGGAAGGCGAGGACCTGCGCAAGCGGCATTTACCAATCCTGAAGCCAAAGAACTCGGTGAGCTGCCCGGTGCGGATATTTTTGTCCTGGAAAATGAAGCGGAGTTGGATCCAGGATCTGAAGCATGGTTGTCCGCCCATGGCAATCGGTTGACTGCTAAGAAAGTCGAACTCATTCAGGGGTTTGCAAAAGAGATAGGCGGAGGTAAACCGCGTCGCCTGTCACTACGCTTTTTGGTCTCGCCTGAGGTATTGCATGATGATGGGGCAGGTGGAGTAGGAGGTGTAACACTTCGTAAAAATAGATTGGTTGCCGATGGAGATCGACTGCGCCCGCAGCCGACTGATATTACCGAGGAGTTACCTGCAGAAGTCGTATTTCGGTCAGTTGGATATCGGGGAGTACCGCTTCCGGGGCTCCCATTCAGGAATGACTGGGCTGTGATCCCGAGTGATCAAGGTCGAGTCACGGGTAATGGGATTTCCTGTGGGGTATACGTAGGGGGGTGGATCAAGCGTGGACCCACCGGAGTGATCGGTACCAACAAGCCGGATGCACAGGAAACCGTTCGGAGCATGTTGGAAGATCTGGAAGCTGGCCGCTGTTTCAATCCCGGATACACAGAGCCTGAATCCATTGATCATCTGTTGGAGGATCGGTGTGGAAGTGTCTTTCGGTGGGATGATTGGACAGAGTTAGATCGCCTGGAAACTGCGGCTGGCGATCCTCTTGGACGTCCCCGGGTGAAATTCACCTCAACTCAAAGTATGCTGGAGGTACTTCAGCGTTAAAGGAGAGATTCTCAGGTTATTGCGTCCAGCCCGTCTGGCAATTCACAGAGATATAGATCTCAGGAAGTTTGCGTTACTTTTGGGGCTTGGCACCCCCGGGTCACTCTTGAATCTCATAAACCACAACCATTGGAGCGGCACCGTCCCGTTGGTGAATGCCATAAGCATAGCCGTCTCGGATCACCTCAAGATCCACGGCAGCTGGAAGTGTAGCACGACCGACTGCGTGAGATTCTCGGTTCAGAATCAACCACTCCGCCTGAACCGCATCTTCGGGGCTACTCAGCTTGATCCATATGCGGCTCATGTCATCCACCACAAAAGTCTGAAATGCCGGCTTCGTCTCGTGGGGTTCACGGGCCTCCACTAATTCCCGATAGTGCGGCTCCTCCGGCATTGCTTCAGCCATTTCTGCACTCGTGATGGGTACTGAATCGTGCTCATAGCGGATTGTATCACGAGTTGATTCGTCAGCGTATACGGTCACGATTTCAATTTTGTCGCTCCAACCGTAGTAGAGCATATCATCAGGGCCAACTGCCCAAGAAGGTGATCGACCAAATGGAGTCCAGACAAAGTTCATGCCACCGCCTTCCTCAAGATTGTATATCATTTCATACTCATCTACGGTGCCAATAATGTCCGTCCCATAACTTCCATCCCGGTTGATCTTGATCAGTTCGTAGTGAGTATTGTCATTGATCGTCATTGTGCCATCATCGGATTCCAGAAAAGGAGACAAACTCTTGGTCATGATCCATCCATCTCCAATGGCACCGATCAAAGAATTGAACTGTTTCTCTCCATCATTTCTTACTTCAATGCTACGCACGTAGGAGAAGTCATCAGGATCATAGATTAGGATCCGGTTTGTCACGAATTCCCACAGATACACGGAATCTGCTGCACCAATAACGGCACCATTTAAGTACTGGTATTCGCCCGGTCCTTGTCCTCGGTCTCCGACTTGGCTCAGATGGGTACCGTCTGGTCCGAATACGTGAACCAATGGGGATCTCTGCCCTTCTGACACAAGTATGCCACCATCTCCATTGACCGCGATTTGTGTAATCGGACCAAACAGGATCGTGTCCCCTGCAGATTCATCGCCGAGTCGAAGGATTTCTTCCAGTGTAATCAAGGTGGCTTCGCCTTCGTTCTGCACGGGACCCGTGCTCCGCCCACATCCAGCTAGGAGGATAATACAGAAAGGAATTAAAGGAATAGTGAGATAGCCGTTTCGCAATTGATTTTCCATAATATTTGGTACTTCTATCCTCCGTCAGGCTCATCACCTACGAAGATATTATAATTGAGTTCTTTCTTCAGGGTTGAGGGGATCCTAGCACGCGGGCGTTTTTATCTGGCTAACCGGATCACTCCTTTCGAACGAATTGTTGTCAGAAAATAGTACAGTCGCATATCTACTTGTGAGTCCTGATGGCCTGAGGGAACGCCGTACGCATCTCCCAATTATGGGTCAATCTGGTTTGTTTGCGGCACTCCCCAATTCACAGATAGTCGACGTATGCCGCGATTGAGTAGTGTTGCCAGATCACTCTTGGATCTCGTAAACCACGATCATTGGGGCGCCACCGTCCTCCTGATGTACACCATAGGCACGGCCGCCCCGAACCACCCCAAGATTGACGGCAATTGGCAGCGTAGTGCGGCCAACGGCGTGAGATTCTCGGCTTAGAATTAACCACTCCGCCTGAATCGCATCTTCAGGGCTACTCAGCTTGATCCATACGCGGTTCATCTCATCTACCACAAAGGTCTGAAATGCCGGCTTCGTCTCGTGTGGTTCGCGAGCTCCTAATAACCCCAAGTCGAAAGGATCTTCTGGCATCGCTTCATCCATTTCTAAATCCGTAATTGGCACCGGATCGTGTTCATAGCGGATGGTATCACGTGTTGATCCGTCAGCGGATACAATTGCTATTTCAATCGCGTCATTCCAGCCATAGTAGAGCATATCATCGTGCCCGACTGCCAAGGCCGGTGACCGGGCAAATGGAACGCCAACAAAGCCGACGCGACCTCCTCCTTCGAGCATGTAAGGAATCACTTCCCTATCCGGTACAGTGCCAAGTGGGTCCGTACTGTAGCTCCCGTCTCGATTGACTTTGATAAGTTCACTGTAACGATCGTTATTGATCGTCATAGGACCGTCGTCGGGTATCAGGAATGTGGGCAGGCCCATCTCCATATACCACCCATCCTCGATTGCACTGACCACGGGATGAATGCTTTTCGGTCCATCTGCCTCTACATGAACGCTGCGCACATAGGAAAACTTTTCGGGATCATAAATCAGGATCTGGCTCGGCCACGATGCCCACAAGTATACAGAATCCGCTGCCCCAATGAATGGGCCGTCGATATAATACTGATACTCACCTGGTCCCTGCCCTTCCCCTCCGACTTGGCTCAGGTAGGTGCCGTCTGCCGCAAGTGCATGAACCCGTGGGGACCGTCCCCCTTCTGATACAAATATGTCACCATTCCCATTGACCGCGATTTGGGCAATTGGCCCAAACAGAATGGTGTCTCCGGCAGATTCATCGCCAATCCGAAGGATTTCTTCCAGCGTGATCAAGACGGCTTCACCTTCTTTCTGTACGGGACCCGTGCCACGCCCACATCCAGCTAGGAGGATGATACAGAAAAGAATCAAGGGAGTAGAGAGATAGCCGTTCCAGGTCTGATTTTTCATGGTATAGGGGGCTTCCGAGATATCACAAATTCGCCGCCGCCAAATTGATCTCCATCAAATCAGCCGTGTGCGAGAACATGTCACAGTTCCTCTTCAATACGTTCGTTGAGTCTTGCCAAGGCAATAAAGAGGGTTTCCAACTCTGCATAATAGGTGTTCGTCTCCAACTCCCTCTTACGCGCTTTGAGCAGGGCAATCTGACCTTCAAGGGTGGTACGTTCACTGATCAGCGTGGGATCGCCTACGAGCATTTGACTGCGTCGGAGCCAGGTAACGCCTGCCGCGAACCCATCGGTTGATTCACCAAGCATCTCTACGCGTGTCCCCTGTCTGTCTCCATTGTCATCAAGCAAGCTGTGTTCGGTAGCCAGATGCCCCTCACCTTCATAGTGCCGTGCCGTCTGTTCTGCAGTATACTGAAAGACTTCCTTGAGGGACAGACTCCCATCGCGGTCAAGGTCTGCGGCTGGCTCAACAAGGGCCTCAGTCAGGTATTCTGGGAAGATCGTCTGATTGCGTTGCGTTCCGGTCCGGGTAGCTGTGATCACAATTCTTTCTGGTGCACTGAGTGCTTGGATGAACGGGCCGCTGGCACTCATGGTGCAGATCCAAATAATGCGTCTCACTCGCAAATCATTTAATAGCGCTGCATAGTCACTCCCACTCAGATCCCGTCGAGGGATATTCAGCGCCGACTGCTCTCCATCGTAGCTTCCATGACCGAACAGCAGGATATAGAGTTCGTCTTCGGGAGTCAGTTCCTCGCTGAGTTCGGCGAACTGCGCGCGGATATTTTCAGCGGTTGATTCACCATGAACATACTCGCTTCCGGCAACGGCGCGCTCAGCCAGCACCGTCACATGCTCATTTTCGAACCCCAACGGTCCGATCAAAGCGTTATACGTATTCTCCAAATGAGAAGCAATCCGGCTGGTTTGTTCGGGGGCACCTCCCAAACCACCAATAATCAGGGCGTGACGCTCCTGTGCATTTGCACCGCTGACAATGCAGGCGAAGATCACAACTAACGTAAACCCTGTCGCCTTCGATAAAGCCATTCTCCACATAAGAGAAGTACGGATAGAAGAAAGAGGAACGGCATATCCCACAAGTAAGCCGCTTGATACACCGATGTACTGGTTCGACGAGATCGCAGATTCATTGGCACCTCGGAAGCTTCTGCAGGCTCGTAGTAAATGGTTGCCAATTGCTCCAGGAACTCCTGCTTCAAGGTCGCATCATAATACTCAATTGGCTGATGACGGACCAGATAGCTCCGCTGATCGCGTCCAATCAGCTCGTTTCCTTCCATTGCTTCAACCACGACCTCGTAGACGCCTTCCCTCTCGGGGGCAAAGCGTAGTTGGAAATGTCCTTCGTCAGAAAGTTTTTCGCTGGTAAAGAGCGATTGGATGGTTCCATCAGGGGTACGGATCGCCGCGCGCACTTCCGTACTACTCAGTGGGAGGTACGTCTCATCATAGACACGAACCCCCAGTTCATGAACTTCTCCTGGTGGAAGCCGGGTGGCGGAAGTCTCCAGATCAACCTTTCCGGGAGCACTTGCGGCCAGCCAGCGCGCGAATTGTTGCCAGAACCGCTCATGACGCTCGTCGTCTGCCTCAAGTAACATTTGCCATCGCCAGGTACTGCTGGTCGCGAGTGCAGCCGTTCGGCCTTTCCCGTACCGCTGAACTGTCAGGAGCGGCTCCTCTGGACCATACTCATCGTCCGGTTTTACCGCCAGAACCTGTGCGCCAGGCTTGGCTCCGCCCAATAAATTGATACTGGTGAGCCGGGGCATCCCACGCCAAAGCATCTGGTTGATGGAGGGGTCAGGTGAGAGCTTCATGAATGGATGCTCAAAGCCTTCGGGGGTCGGCGCAAAGACATATCCACGATCACCCTCTTCGCCCTCAAATCGGATCGGAAGAATCTGTGCACGGGTAAAGTCAAGCCGTACCGGCAGCATATCTGCTACCGGTGTCCCGGCGTAGTCGCTTTCCGCGAATGCGTTGCGTCCCCCCAGCATCACAAATCCGCCACCCCGGACACGAACAAATGACTCAATGAGTTGCAACTGGCTCAAAGAAAAAGCAGAGGCCTCCACATCCCCCAGAATGATGGCATCAAAGCCATAGAGCACCTCTTCTTCAGTCGGGAATCCGCCAGTCAACTCATCGGGAGACCGAATGCCCTGACGATAGTATTTGCCGGTTCCCGTACGCGTGATCGCCGCAAAGCTGATCACCTGATCGGATTCCAGCGCACGTTTGATGAACTTGTAGTCCTGGCGTAAATGTCCCTCAAAATACAGTACACGTAGCGTATCGGTGCGGGTATCAACTAAAAGAGGCAGTGAGTTATTGAGGGTATTAAGCTCATTGGCCGCGGGTTCGAGGGTGATCTGGTATTCCCGGGCGCCATCGCCTGGTGGCTCAAAAAAGAACTCCATTTGGTCTACCAGGCCATTCCCCTTGAGTCGAACAGACTCGGAGAAGACTTCAACGTCTCCGTCGTAGACAACAATTCTCGCCGGGTCAGACTCTGGAGAAGCGCTGCGAATCTTCACCTCAAGCTCTGCTCCGGCCTGCTCCCCCAACCCCTTGTGTGCAATTACTTCGAGCAACTCCCGTTCAGTGTTAAATGCTGAGCCACCCATACCCAGTACATGGATGCCAATGCCTTGATCGCGAAGTGCATTTGCCTGTTCTAAGGCATCCAGGCGACTCGTTGTATTTCCATCTGTCAGGATGACGACTCCGGTCAGGGGTAGTCCTCGAAAGTCAATACGCACTCGATCCAGTGCCGCTGAAAGATCCGTTTCATGAGCAGGGACAGCCTGATGAATACTGTCCACCCTTGTGGCAGTCGATGCGAAGGTGTAAAGCCGAACCTTGAAGAGGTCTTCTATATTGGGGATGATCCCCGACTGGGGATGAACAAGAAGTTGTCTGGCCTGCTCAAGCCGGGTCTGTCCCTGCTGTCCATCCGGCAACAGCATACTGTCGGAAGCGTCCACGACGACGGCGACGAAATTTTCATCAGGGACAACCTCGGGCACAACCAACTGTGGCTCAAACAGCGGGAATATTAATAGCAGTGCGGCGATAGATCGCAGTGCAAGGCTGGTTCCCCGTACATGCAGCGGCGCCTCACTACGCAGGAATGCGGCTCCTAAAACGACTAGGACTCCTGCCAACACTACCACTGCCAATACATTGAGGTGCAGGCTTATCGCCCCTTCGGCAAACTGGACCGCATCGAACTTGAACATGCTCCCTACTGACTAGGCCGTCTGGAGAGCGATTCATAGTATTTTTCGATCAAACCCTCGTACTCGGCAGGTACCTCTCCGCGGCGACTCCCGTACAGCTTGGATTCCAATTTGACGGTTTCCAAGGCTTCTAGAAGTTGCGTTTCAAGTTGAGAAAGCGGTGTATAGATATCTCGATCGAAGAATGCTTTGGCAGACTCTTCATCAAGCAGCACCCCGGTGTGATCTGCACGCGCGAGTGAATTCTGGATTCCTGTAGCTGCGCGTTGGCCGTCACGCACGCCTTCCTGCAGGGTGCGCGCTGCCCCTCGTACTCGGTTCATCTGACTTTCCAGTCGTGCCATCTGGGCGGGAGATCCGCCATCTTCACGCATGCGTTCTGCCTGCGCTTCGAGATCCTGCAGTTCGCTCCGAAGTTGTTCAATGTCCTCAAGCGAACGGCTCAGGATTTCTTCTTCGGTGACGGGTAGAGACTCGCTCAACTCACGCTGAATCGCTCTCAGGCCTTCCAAATCCTCTGAAATCTCTTCCTGGATACGTCGGGCAGTTGGCATCCAGCCGTTACGCAACGCCTGCCCGGAGTTTTGCATATCCTCTGGGAGTGCACTGCGATGAAATTCCTGTCTAAGGTTGCGCGCAGCCACTTGTGCTTCAGAGTTGGAAGATTCGAGCATTTCTGCCTGCTCCAGAATCTCTTCCAGGTTTTCCATAGCTTCCATGCGGCGATCCACCAACTGATCCAGATTTTCACTGGTGGGGCGATCTCCTGCTTCGGCCAGATCTTCGCCCAGAGCCTGCTCGCTGTCAATGAACTCGCTCAAGTCGTCACTCAGTTGCTGCAGTGCGCGCCGATCCGTTCCTCGGGTTTGTACTTGCAGGGATTCCTCTAGAGATTGAAGTGAGTTGGCTGCCTGCTGTTGCCGTCGTGCAGCTTCTTCTGTATCCCCTCTTCGCAATGCACGCTGCGCTTCTTCCATATTGCGCAGAGCCTGGTTCATATCATCCTGGGTTCGCCCACTCGATTGCTGTCGTCGCAGGCTTTCCAGTGACTCTTGCAATTCTTCCTGGCTACGTTGGAGGCGATCAACAAAGCGCCGCCGATCCTCTTCCGTTTCAGGGGGGCGCTGCTGTGCAAGCTCCTGCTGCCGCTCGGCCAAATCCCGCACACGCCGCAAGGCATCGTTCTCCTCGGCGCTTTCCGCCGCGGCAGGTGCCGACTGCGGAGATTCGTACTTGTCTCTGGTGATGTCCAGTTCTAGGTCCATCAATTCGGACATGCGTTCCTCAGTTGCGTTGGCGCCGCCTCCACCTTGTCCTTGCTGTTGTCGTGCCACTTGTCGCTCGGTATTCAGGGCATCTGCCCGGAGCAGTTGATTGAGCGCCCGGCGCTCTGGAGTCAGAGCTTCACGAAGGCGCTCGGCGGATAGCTCCTCAAGAACCTCGTCCATTTCATGGACGGCAGACTGAAGATGCTCGGCGACTTTCTGCTGTTCTGGGCTGCCGCGCAGCTCAAGCGAGAAGGCGGTCGTACGCAGACGCTCTTGAATATTTGCCTGGAGGTTGCGCTGCGCCTGGATGAGTGCTTCCAGAGCTTCATCAAAGTCCGATGGCGGCTGTCGCAGTAACCGCCAGGTTGCGGCAATGATATCCTGTTGACTGACTACGAGGCCTCCCTGACGTCCTTGCATACCCGCCTGTCCGCCGCCGGCATTTGCCAACTGTGAGAACTGCTGCTCAAACGGTACGATCTCTACAAAGTACATGTCGGAGGCCTCTGAGTGCAGTGCATCTGCGGCCTCAACGTAGTAGGTGATCACATCTCCGGGCTCCAGCGTGTAGTCTTCCAAAAATAGCAAGTGCTCTCCAGTCACCTCGGTCCCACCTGGATTCTCAAGCAGGTCAATACGGATCTCTTCTTCCCCATTGACCGAGTAGTTCAGATCGAAAGAGCGAATCCCATAGTCATCGCTGGCATCGGCTGCAATCAGTACTTCCTGGATGGCATTGGCACGTAGGTCGCGTCCTGGTTCTTGGAGCATAATATGCGGGCGGGCATCTTCAATCGGTGTGATCAAATAGGCCCTGGGGAAGCGGTTTGCACGTGTCCGATCATCCTCGAGTCGCACAGTGTAGCGGTCTTCTACCAGCAGGTCAAATTTTCCGCGGAACCGACCGGGCTCTATCCTGGAGAGGGGGATATCCGTCCCGTTTTCCAGTGCCAGAGTGGCCTTTTCGGCCACATGATTCGTATGCACGGTTACGGTCACACGCGATCCTTTCAGCCCCTCAATATCCCCCTCGTCCTCCTGTGTCCGTACAGGGAGGTTTGCGTAATCGGGAGACTCATACGTGGCGTCAATCTGTGCAACTTCCGGAAAAAGGTAGACCGAAATCATGAATGGATCTGTACGATAGCGCCCGGACTCAACATAGTACTGTATGTCTTGCTGGACGTCCGCAAGTTCGGCGAGATGTGCACGGGGATCTTTTCCCGGGATCATCGGCTGACGCACCCACTCGCCGCTCCTGTCCTGATGCACAAGAAACACATCATCCCTCCCTTCTGATCGAAGGGTCGCAACAACAGGGACGGTATCCCCCTGATCAACTTCTACGTCTCCTGGAGAAACGACCAGGTAAGGGGTCCGTAGACGTGGCTCTGGAGGAGTATCCAGTTGCAGTCGATTGAGTTGTGTGAGTCCCCCGACAAGGCAGGCACAGGCAATTGTCAATGAGGAAGCAATCCACAGGCGCGCTCGGAGTCGTCCGAGCATCGGGCGGGGAGTCATAAAACCTACTTGATGCGCAGCATCCCGCAGAAGGGCGGTTACGACTTTCTGGTCCGCTGCACCGGGAGCCTGGACGGCGCTGTTGAGACGATCTTCGAGATCGGGGTGATGCTCTTCAATGAAAAGGGCGATCTGTCCATCGGTAATTTTCTCTGATCGTCGTTGAAGTAGCCAGAAAAGTACTGCTGGAATGAGGACCGCCAGTGCCAGAGCTCCCCAAAGCAAGCCCGCTGTGAGATAAGGTTTAAACCATAAGAGGGCAAAAAGAAAAAGACAACCGACTGCAATACAAGCCGCGAGGTGCTGCCGACGGGCACGCTGGGTAAACTGCTTGCGTACATCTGCGATTAGCGTACGAATGGGACGGTTATCTTGGGACATCCGGTTATCGCCGCGAGGCGAGCATGGTTTCGAATGCAAATACTCCAATCATAATCAATAGCACAATCTTCCAAAGTTTTTGTTCTTGTTCTGCTTTTTCCAGTGGCTGCGGCGCAAGCACCGGCTGTGTTGACCGGGCTGCAAGGGCTGCATATACTTCTTCAACATCCCGGGCGGAAAGGTTGCTTTCCAAGGGGCTGATATTTACAGAGAACGATTGTTGATCCCCATTAAGTCTGGCATCATAGTGGCCGGGGAAGTCTGTATCCTGAAATATCCCCAGACCAGTAGAATCCAATATAACACTGAATACGTCTCCGTTTGGATTTGCAATGGTTACCTCATCTGCCGGTAGCCCCCGAAACCCCACAGCATCCCCCACATGGAATGTCTGGCCTGTACCAGATTCCGGGCTCGCATACCGGGCAATCTCGTACAGTAGTGGTAGATAGACTTCGCTTAGGGCGAGGTCATTCCAGACAGTGCCCAGGCTGGAGGTGAACACAAGCACGCGCCCCCGCCCGAAACGGCGTTCAATCAGGAGAGGATCCCCTGTATCAAAAGTCGCGAGAACATGTGCCGAAGAGTCTGGGATCACCTGCACATAGTGCCGGAATTGGGGTCGAAGGACCGATCCTGTACTGTGCTGAGCTAGCGGTGCAAAAATGGGATGCTGGTCATCAATCTCCGCGATAATTGCATCGGTGCCTTGGGAGTCACGCGCACGTACTGCACCTGCGATCACGCCCGCTCTTGGGCGCGGGCGT
>JAPPBZ010000258.1:8383-12011 GCA_026702635.1 Bacteroidota bacterium | reverse complement strand
CCCCCGACCTTCTGATCCGTAGTCAGACGCTCTATCCAGCTGAGCTACGGGCACATGTGCAGTGGCCCTTGCTACCCTGACGTTATAAAGCTGTTCCGGTAAAGGCCTGTGCAGGATTCAACGCTTGATATCATCATCGTCGGTGCCGGATTAGGCGGCACTTGTGCAGCACTGTATTTGTCTAACTCGAAAAGGGTCGCCCTACTCTCGGGAACTGCTCCGACAGCCTCTACAATTGCTGCGGGACTGGTAAACCCGTTTGCCGGACAGCGAATGGGAGGATTCTGGAATGCAAGTGTTGCGTACGAGGATTTTCTGCATACACTACGCCGTGCAGACGCACTTGAGACCTATAACCCATGTGGCATTCTTCGCCCTGCTCTTAACGAGGTCCAAGCCTCGCTTTTTCGCACAATTTCCCTGGAAAAACCTGAATCATTTACCTGGCTCCAACCTGATCAGGTGGTTAGGATGTATCCATCTATCACCGCTCCATTTGGTGCAGCAATCACAAGAGGAGGTGTAGCAGATATACCGCAAATGTTGGATCGGCTGATTACCTCACTGATCCCGCGTTGCACGGTGATCCAAAATAATCTTACCAATTGGGAAGACCATGGTTCGGAAGTCACTGCAGTATTAGACTCGGGCAGATCCCTCAGAACAAAAAAGCTGATTCTCGCAGTCGGTGCTGGATATCAATCCATCCCAAAACTGAAAAATCTGAATCTTCATTGCACCAAGGGACAACTGGTGCACGTATCTCCCCCAACCGAGATCCCACTTCCAGTCAGTGGATATGGCTACGCAGTTCCAATCGAGGATAGATTGATTCTCGGAACCACCTATGAGCACACACCGCAAGATTTGGAACCGAACGAAGAGGGGATTGCAAAAATTCTTGCTCTAACCCAACAGATGATCCCCTCCGTGGCATCCGCAAAAGTTTTAAGCGCATCTGCAGGGATTCGGGTTGGAGTTCCTGGAACTAGGCTCCCGATGGTCGGCCCACTGACCAGCAATGTCTGGGCACTGACCGGGCTGGGATCAAAGGGGTTATTGTTTGGATCACATATTGGGCGGAACCTTGATAATTGGATGACCAATCCTTCGAACCTACCCAACGAACTCCGTCTACAGAAGAATTAATGCATTTGAGGCGTAAAACCCTTTTGATGGGTGATTCAATCACCCTGTACCTTAAATCTGAACTCAATCAATTTTCTTACCGATGGCTGAAGTGCTAAACAGGAACATCGCTGACATCCTTGAGGATTCAGCAGAAAATCTTTTAACACACAAGTGTACCACGATCCCGCATGAGAACCTGCATTTACCGGGGCCTAACTTTGTTGACGAAGTCTGGGCAGGCTCAGACCGGAATCCTCGTGTGCTCCGCTCACTGCATACCCTGTTTAACTCTGGACGCTTGGCTGGTACGGGTTACGTATCCATTCTTCCGGTTGACCAGGGAATTGAGCATTCCGCAGGTGCCTCCTTCGCAAAAAATCCGGTGTATTTTGACCCCGAAAACATTATCCGACTGGCGATTGAAGGGGGATGCAACGGTGTGGCTTCGACGTATGGTGTCTTGGGAGCCGTGGCACGCAAATATGCGCATAAGATTCCTTTCATCCTGAAGTTCAACCATAACGAATTGTTGAGTTATCCCAACTCACACGATCAGATTCCTTTTGCAAGTATTCAGAACGCATGGGATATGGGTTGCATTGGTGTAGGAGCTACCATTTATTTTGGATCTGAGGGCTCTAACCGACAACTGCAGGAAGTCACCGAGGCCTTTGCCTTTGCACATGAACTCGGAATGCTGACCATTCTATGGTGTTATGTGCGCAACAGTGCTTTCAAGATTGATGGCGTGAACCACGAAGCATCTGCCGACCTCACCGGTCAGGCCAATCATCTGGGCGTGACCATTGAAGCCGATATTATTAAGCAGAAACAACCCACCTCAAATGGAGGGTATGCTGCGTTGAATTATGGCGGTTCCAGCTACGGTAAGTTCGATGAACGTATCTACACAAAGTTGGCCAGTGATCATCCGATTGATCTTACCCGCTACCAGGTCGCCAATTGCTATATGGGACGTTGTGGACTGATCAATTCGGGTGGCGCATCTGGATCAAACGATTTGCAGCAGGCCGTCAAGACTGCCGTAATCAATAAGCGTGCTGGCGGCATGGGGTTGATTTCCGGTCGCAAGGCATTCCAGCGTCCGATGGGAGATGGTGTTGGCATTCTGAACGCGATTCAGGATGTCTATCTTGATTCATCCGTCACCGTCGCATAGCGCGCCTCAACTTTATTGAGCACGGGATCCCCTCTCCCATCCATTTGATGGAGCGTGGGGGGATGTCTTTTATTGGTACTTCCAGAGACCAATAAATTTGAGTGGTTTTGTGGGCCTGAACCTGCTTAGCCATTCTGCTTGCCCTTGGCTCACTTGCTCTGAAGCCTCGCTCGCAATGTGACGCTCGCAATGTATCTTGTGCTATCGGAGTCCGTTAAAGAGACCGCAACGCACGAAAACAACATGGGGGACTCAAAGCAAACGTCAGAATTTGACCAGTACACTGCTCATTACCCCGAATGGGCCCGGATACTGGCACGTAAGTATTTCACCAAGACGTTAATCCAGTTTATCCTCCATGGTAACGTCCGCGATCTCGTGCGGCACGAAGACCCCGAATCCGGCGAGGTAGACTATGTCGGGTTGACACACTTCCTGGTAAATGAACTATTCGCCGCCCGAGATATTGTGGTCCTTTATGATCGTGCGGCTGGGATTCATTTCCTTGACACGGAAACGCAAAAAGATTTCAACCGTGCAGTCTCGGGACACGACAGCCTCTTTGGGACCGAATTTGCTCGAAAACGACCCCGAAATCCGTCACAGGTCCTGTCCATCCTAGACAACTACTTTCGGTTACGCCTAAGCTCCAGAAAAAGAATCGCCTGCATCATTGACTATGCCGAAACCATTATTCCGATGGCGGAAGCATCCATGTATTCGGCTGAAGATCGAAGTGCACTCGTAAATCTGCAGCGCTGGGCACATGACCCGCTGTTCCTAGAGCATGACTTTACGATCTGTTTGATTACAGAAAATCTGAGTGACCTCAATCAGCAACATGTACAGAGCCCTTGGACTGCCGAGATAAATATCCCCCTCCCTGAGAAAGAAGATCGCCTGGCATTCGCAAAGTGGTCTACGAAGGATTCCATCTCCCTCTTTGAGCAGCACTCCGACCTTGGCCTGGAAGAGTTTTCACAGAACACCCCTGGTCTTGGATATACCCAACTGCAGACCATCCTTGCCGATACGTTAGAAAATAAAACTTATCTCAGTTTCGATCATCTATCCAAACTCAAAAAATCTTTGATCGAAGAATCTGCGTTTGGGATGCTGGAATTCGTCGAATCAGATAGTGGCCTAGACGATCTAGCCGGGCACGCTGAAGCGAAAACTCACCTGCGACAAGCGGCATCTGCATTAAAACAGGGCATGCATGAAGTCATGCCAATGGGGTACCTGGTGAGTCGGCGGGCTGCGAGATCTACACCCTTCTCTTACTTAGGATGGTAATTGTGTGTCAGCCGTACCATT
>JAPPBZ010000258.1:0-8373 GCA_026702635.1 Bacteroidota bacterium | reverse complement strand
GGCATCTGCATTAAAACAGGGCATGCATGAAGTCATGCCAATGGGGTACCTGGTTAGTGGACCGGTTGGGACAGGAAAAACTTTTATGATCACATGCTTTGCCAATGACATTGGTGTACCCATGGTGAAGCTAAAGAACTTTCGCTCACAATGGCAGGGGCAGACGGAAGGGAATCTGGAACGGATCTTGAATCTTCTGGAAGCTATGCCACCGGTTGCCGTTGTGATTGACGAAGCAGACGCAGCACTGGGAAATCGGGATGCGGAAGGAGATTCGGGAGTCTCCAAACGTGTTTTCGGGCAGATTGCCTCCTTTATGAGCAAACCGGAACACCGCGGACGAATCATATTCTTTCTGATTACTGCACGTCCATACCTCATGCCGGTGGACCTCAAGCGCCAAGGACGAGCGGAAGAGCATATTGCACTCTTCTACCCATCTACCCAGAAAGATCGCCTCGAACTGCTACGCGTCATGATGCGCAGAACAAAGATTGATCTTCCAGAAGAAGCTGTCCCCAAAGCTCTGTTGAATGGAAAGACAACCTATAGTGGAGCAGATATGGAGGCCCTCTTGACGCGTGCCAAATTTCGTGCAGCTGCGATTCACGGAGACCCCCGTGCGGTCACAGCCGAAATTCTGACCTCTGTTGTTGAGGACTTTGTCCCACCTGAAAATAGTGAGGAAAAAGAACTCCAAGCCTTAGTCGCTGTACTGGAGAGTACGAGCAAAGAAGCCCTACCGAAAATATATCGGTCAATGGATCGTGCTAAAATTGCTCAACGTGTGGCCAAATTGAAACTACAGCTCACATAAATACGCTCTCAATCAGCGTGCATCGTATATTACCTACCCATTCTTCGTAATTTACCTATGAATGTCAACTACTCCACCTTTGCTGTCGCTGTCTGTTGCATTGTTTTGATCAACCAGCCCGTAAAGGCACAGGTCAATAGCGGAGAATCTGTTCCCGATGTGACTCGAACCATTGCGCTTACCAACGCACATGTCATCCAGTCGCCTGGTCAGATTCAAGAACAAAGCAATGTAATCATCCGAGATGGTCTGATCGTAGCGGTCGGGCCTGACGCAGCGATCCCCTTTGATGCGATTGAAATATCGGCAGATTCTCTTACTGTTTATGCCGGATTCATTGATGGTCTTTCTCATACAGGGATTCCTCAGCCAAGACAGCAACCTGAACAGGAACGCCCTGACGACCCAGCCTTTCCACCGAACGAGTTAGCGGGGATCCTACCACACAGGGATGTTCGCGGTTTACTCGATCCGAAAGATAAACGCATTGCCTCCATGCGAGAATCTGGCTTCACCGCTGCTCACGTTGTTCCCAGAGGCCGTATGCTACCTGGTCTGGGGGCAATTATCCTCTTGGGAGGTGATACTCCAAACGAGATGGTGTACCGTGGAGAGACTTCTCTGTATGCACAACTCAGCGGAGCACGCAGAATGTATCCAGGCACTGACATGGCAGTTATTGCCAAGCTGCGCCAGCTGTACAGAGAGTCTGAGCGACGTCATCGGGTTGAACAGTTATACAGTGAGAATCCAACTGGTCTCGAACGTCCGCGCTATGATCCGGTCCACTATGCCATGTTCCCTGTGCTGGAGGGAAACAGGCCTATTTACTTTCAAACCGATGATGTTCTTGATTTGCACCGAGTGCTGTCCGTTCAAGAAGAGTTGGGGTTTCCCGCGGTACTGACTGGCCTCAGTCAGAGCTTTGATGCTATCGACAAACTGAAGTCGGCGAACTTACCTCTCCTATTGACTCTCGAACTCCCAAAAGAGCTCAGAAAAGACAAGAAGGAGCCTCCGACTGACTCCACAAAAGCTACTCCAACCGATGCGCCGGTTGCTTTGCCTGAGGTAATGCATCTAGACTACGATCCAGATCTGCGGGTTACCTCATTTACGGACATTGCAATAGAAAAGGAAAATCTGGAAGCTCGGCGTCATATGGCCTACAAAACCCACGTCAGTAATGCCGCCACGCTAGAAGCAGAGGGGCTCTCCTTTGGATTTTCGACTGGAGGAGCCTCTCCCTCTGATCTGTTGACGAACGTCAGAAAAATGGTCGATGAAGGGCTTTCTGAGACCGCAGCTTTAGCAGCGCTCACCACCACTCCAGCACAAATCCTCGGGCTTACGTCCAGTATGGGAACTGTTGAAGTTGGAAAAATGGGGAATTTAGTAGTTACAAAAGGATCCATTTTCGATGAAGATGGAGAGATTCAGTATGTCTTCGTTGATGGCCGTAAATATGACGTGGAACCGCCAAAAAAATCCTCCGGTGGCGGCGGTGAATCAGGAGCAAATCCCGTCGGAACATGGTCACTGACCATCTCCTCACCAGATGGTGAGATCGCAGGAACACTCACAATCAGTGGTTCGGATGATGATTGGTCTGGCACCTTGATCGTGGAAGTTGACCCGGAAGCCGCCCCACTTGAATATATCGCTATGACTGATAATGTACTGACCTTCTCCTTTAATGCAGGCGGGTTTGGTACAATCAGCTCCTCGCTCACATTAGACGCCGATTCGATGAATGGCTCTTTTGATGTGCCAAATGTCGGCCCGGTATCGGTATCCGGTACGCGAACATCGGGCCCTGAGAAGTCAACACAGTTCTATGACTGATCCAATGAAGCTAAAAACCTTTTTCCTTGTCGCACTACTTTCGGTTGCAATAAATTCTGCAGCGCAAGAAATACCCACTGGGGACTTGTTGGTCCGCAATGCCACAGTACTAACCATCACGAATGGGACCCTAGAAAACACGGATGTCTTGATTCAGGACGGGATCATTACAGCTGTAGGGGAGCAGTTGAGTGCATCTCAGGATGTCCCTGTAATTGATGCCACAGGCATGTACGTCATGCCCGGAATTATTGATGCACATTCGCATATCGGCATTAGCAATGTGAACGAGTCGTCTGCCCCAGTCACGGCCCAAGTATCCGTCGGGGATGTACTCAACCCCTACAGTATTGCCATCTATCGTGCCTTGGCAGGAGGAGTAACTTCCTCTCATGTGATGCATGGATCCGCCAATGTGATTGGGGGACAGAATGAAACGATTAAGCATCGATGGGGGCTTTTGGATCCAGATGAACTACGTATGGCTGGAGCTCCACGCACAATTAAATTTGCTCTTGGTGAGAACCCTACACGAGTGCACGGCCGCGGAAACAACAAACGCCCTGCATCCCGTATGGGCGTCGAATATGTGCTGCGCGAGACCTTTGCGAAAGCGCAGCGCTATCAGGAGGCTTGGGCACAGTATGAGGAGAACGCAAAAACAAACCCGCGTGCGATCCCTCCTGCCTATAACAGCCAACTGGAAGTCATGGCGAATATCCTCAGTGGTGATATCCTGATCCATTGCCATTCATACCGCGCGGATGAAATTCTAATGCTTCTTGGAGTGCTGGAAGATTTTGGTGTCGACCAAATCACGCTGCAGCATGTCAACGAGGGTTTCAAAATTGCTCCCGAACTTGCCGAGTTCGGGGCTACTGCTTCTGTCTTCGCTGACTGGTGGGGATACAAATTTGAGGTGTATTATTCAACCGCCTACAACGCAGCAATCCTGACCCGTAACGGTGTACTCACCTCCATTAACTCGGACTCAGGAGAACTTAACCGTCACTTGTACCACGAAGCAGCAAAATCGCAGAAATACGGCGACCTCAGTGATGACGAGGCCCTGGCACTCATCACGATCAACCCGGCAATACAACTTGGCATTGGTGACCGTATCGGCTCTATCGAGGTAGGCAAAGAAGGAGATTTGGCGATCTTTGACCGTCACCCGCTTTCGGTTTATGCAATCAATCAGAAGACGGTTGTCGATGGCATCGTCTACTTTGATGTTGAAACGGATACCGACGATATGCGCTTGATCGTAGATCCCGAAAGCACCGTTGATACGGTAGTGCTGCACTCACACGACGATACGCACCAGTGCCTGTACGAAGGTTCACTGGACCTCTATGACTTCCTGGAAAGCAATTAATGATGTCCATTTTCTATTCACTGCTTATTGCTGTAACCTTATTGTTTCCACCATCTCTGGAGAAAACGGATACGGTGACTGCACTGACCAACGCGCGTATCGTTACCGTCACTCAGGGAACCATTGAGAGTGGAACGATCCTGATTCAGGACGGCAAGATCATTCAAATTGGCATGAACGTGGATATACCGGAGGATGCCAGGGTTATTGATCTGGCGGGATTGAGTGTCTACCCCGGCATGATTGACTCGGGGACGCAAATGGGGCTTATAGAGGTAGGGTCACTGCCGGAAACCCGTGATGCTTCAGAGCTCTGTGATCTGTCACCACAAATGAAAGCCCTCACTGCAGTCAACCCAAATGGTGTCGCCATTCCGGTTACGAGAGTTAGCGGAGTGACAACCGTCCTCACTGTCCCGTCCGGCGGGATGCTTCCCGGACAAGCCGCGTTGATCAATCTTCATGGTTATACCCCGCAACAAATGTTTGCCGGTTTTGAAGGGGTGATCCTTCGTTTCCCCGCTACAGGTCGCAGAGGTCGATTTGATTCCCGGTCGGAGGAAGAGGTCAAGAAAGCTGCAGACGAGGCCATGAAAAAGCTCAATGACACTTGGGACAGTGCAGAATTACACAATCGGATTGACTCTACCTATCAGACCCGTCCAGAAGATGGACGGAAACCTGAATACGTGCCTTCTATGGAAGCGCTGAGAGATGTTATCCGAGGGGAACAGACACTCATTATTCAGGTCAATGCAGCGAACGACATCCTTGCTGCCATTGAGTGGGTTCAGGCCCGTGATATTGATCGCGTGCTCTTCAGCGGTCTTGCAGAGGGATGGCGTGTTGCAGATAAAATCGCCGAAACTGGGATTCCATGTCTGGTTGGGCCGGTCCTTAGCATCCCGACTCGACAAAGTGATCGTTTTGACAAAGCATACAAGAATGCAGGTCTTATGCATGCAGCGGGTGTAAAAATTGCCCTCCGCTCGGATGACACTGCCAACGCACGCAACCTACCCTATCATGCCGGATTCGCTACTGCTTACGGATTGCCCATAGAAGAGGCTCTTCGCGCAGTAACTATCAATCCTGCTGAAATTTTTGGTGTGAGTGATAGGCTCGGATCACTTGAGGTGGGCAAGGAGGCAACGTTTTTTGTTTCCGATGGAGACCCATTTGAAACAGCAACCACGATCCACCATGTGTTTATTGCCGGGTACGAGATCCCGATGGAAAGCAGACATACCCGACTCTATGAGGAGTTTCTGCAACGAAGTCCCGGCCTACATAAACATGGTCAGGACTGACTTTTGTGTCTACTGCATCCCGAGTCATCCTCTGTAGTTACTCTAGAGGTCCGTTCATTCTATTCTGGACTTGATCGGACCGTTGGTGATTAATAATCCACTGGGATTTGTATAGATGGGGGAGCAGGTGTGCCTAGATCCGGAATGAACTCCAGTGTGATGAACTCCCCAGGCGGAGCAGATAACGGAGCCGTAACACGACTGCGGGTGTACACTAGCAGATCCGTTTGTCCTAGATTCTGACCATTTTCCCCAAGAATTACTACTTGACCCGCAAAAGGAATCGCCGGTGTCTCGATCAGAACTGTCATATTCACCCCACCCTCCGGCATATTTGAAATTGATTCCAGTACTACCATCAGCGATTGAGAGGTACTGGTTTCAGGAATATAAACACCCGGAATCCGTGTGGAAATGATTGCTGTACGATTGTTCGGTCGTAGGGAAGGCAACTGATCCTGCCTTGCATACTGGCGAGGAGCTACAGAAACGTCAAAAAACATAGTATAGGCCAGGTTATCCAATTGTGATGGACTTGCACCCTCCATCGCATATCGTACTTCTTTGCTCTCGCCTGGCATTAGATTGAGTACACTGGGATACAGCTTTACAATACTTGAGAGATCTCCGAAGCGGGATGTATCAGGCTGATCAACCATATCTGTCAGTACAGGCCGTTCCCCTCCCTGCATCACCTGTGATTCGAGGTATCCAAATGACGTTGTCACCGCCACCTCAAGTGGGATTATTGAGGGATTTGACACCTGAAAAGTACCTGCTGTCTGATTCGGGTTCAGAACGGCTTTCAACGGGTAAATTCGAATGCTCTGATCGGAGTCCAAGGATGCCGGAGGATCAATTTCAGGCCCGAAACGAGCTACCCGTGGGCCCAGGTTTATTACACGGCGCGCCCGCTCTACGGTTAGAGAAACAGGTACCGCGTGAATCACATCAACTCCTTCTGCTGAGAGCATAACCGATATTTCGCCCGTATATATGCCAGGGCGCTCTGCTTCATCCAAGTTTATCTCTCCACCGAACAGAAACTGGCGACAGTCTCCATTTTCCATCACGATAGAGAGAGAAGTAGCCGTCTGTGTTTCGGCTGCCAAGGTGACACATGATTCCATGTATGACCATGATGGATACAAAGTGAGCGATCTAGGCTCCCCTTGGAACCCGTTCCCTTCTTGATGCCGGAGTATAGCTGGTTTAAAGAGTTCAACACTTAGTACTAGACTATCTCTGGCGGTCAGAACTAGGCGACCAGCATGCTTGGGCCCGCCATGAGAGACCCCGTCAATTTCACTGCTTGCCGGGTCAATGCGAGCTACACCCGTTGAGCCAAATATTCCAAAATTCAGTGCCACGGGATTCACATCTAACTGATACACAGGAAAAGCTTCGGGGTCTCTGACTGTCACTCTCACAGATGCTGTGACCGGATCGGCGTTTGGAGCACTGACGAACACCTCGTAGTCATAGTTTTCAGACGCAGCTCGTTGCTCTTCGGGTACATCAAACAGGGGAGTGGCTGTGTCTGCATCTGACAATCGTGTATCTGGATTCCAGAGCCATGTATATTCAAGATCAGGATCTTTGTCGTTCGACACTTCACACATGATTCGCCGCGGCGGATCACCAACCTCAACGATGACTTCATTTTCACAGTTTAGGGACAGAATGGGCTTTTTAAGTACGTTAATTACAACCTGCAGCGGATCTGAATCACGATAATGTCGAGCACGGACTCCAATTTCATACTCGTAGGTCTGATCTTCCGTTACCGACTCTGGCACTGCGAATATGGGGCCACGTATGCTGTTTGGGTTGGTGGTGAGTAAGTCTGAGGGGCCAGAGATAAGCTGTAAATCCCATGTAAGATCCGAGTCAGTCTGCAGCCCTCCGACCATACAGTCAAGCTCTAGATCACCAAACCCTTCATAAACAACGACAGGAGTCGTACAACTCAGGGCTAGTGTTCCCACAATTCGATCTACAGTCACTACGAGTTCTTCCGGTATCGTGGGGGAATCCGCATCCGGAGCAGAAGCCAATACTTCGTATCTATAGTCAACGCTTAGGTCGGTCTGTTCAGCAGGTACATCGAACATCGGAGTACCCGATGACAAATCACCTATAAGGCGATCGGTCGGCTCCCACATCCACGTATAATCACGGTCAAGTCCCTCGTCATTCGTTGCCATGCATGACAACTGAATTGGTGGATCTCCCACGTAGGCTAGGACATTTCCACACGTTATGGATATATCTGGCTTTTCCAGTACAGTAATCTGAATCTTAACCTGACTACTGGAGCCCTCACCCTCGAGTGGATTACTTGTGGCAACTATCGAAAATGTATGAATCTCATCATTTTCAACAGATTCCGGTGTAAGATAGATTATCTCTAATGGAGTCAAGGATATAAAGTCAAGGTTTTCAAACGGCGATTCTTCTCCTTCTGCCTGCACAGACCACACAAATTTATCCGTTTCCTGACCACCATCGATCTCGCATTTAATCAATATGTCATCCCCACCCTCATATACTTCGTAGTTTGTTGGGCCGCAGTCAATGGTAAAATCAACCGGTGCGCTTACTTCTTGATCAGAAATATCAATCACTGAGATTTCCAACTGCTGCTCGGTCAGGCGTTTTGCACTGGTTTCCACTACACGTACAATCATTACGATCGTCGTATCTCCCTGCACATCTGGCGCGACAAATGAAGGAACATGGTCGTACAGTCCTGACGGCATCCCATCAATGTGTGATTGAGGAATAATCTGGAACTGCAGTGGACCCCGAGCCTGTACTTGGCACGGGAATCTTACGAATTCACCTTCTTGTACATCAATGTCTTCGCATTCCAAATCCGGTTTCTCATTTGTGATATGCAACTCCACATCCTGCGTCGTGGAAGTTCCCGTCTGCAGATCAAGCGCAATCAGTTTCAATCTGCGGAGGTCTGCTGACTGTGTGATGTCGGGAACTTGTATCGTGTAATCAAACCGGCCTCC
>JAPPBZ010000163.1 GCA_026702635.1 Bacteroidota bacterium | reverse complement strand
GTTCAGGGTAGTTTGCCAACGGGTTTCCACGGCGTCCGACTACGGATCAGAAGGTTCGGGGAATCGAATCCTCTAAGCACGTAGAGTCAACCTCAGGGATTTGAGGCTTAGCGACTAACTCGCCCGGAGGCATCGCCAGAGAGCAGTTTTTCCACCTCTGCCACAGTTACTTGGTTGAAGTCGCCTGGGACGGTGTGCTTGAGACAGGATGCGGCTACACCAAAATTCAGGGCTCTCTGATCGTCTCCTCCAAATGACAGAAGCCCATAGATAAGACCTGCTCCAAATGAATCGCCTCCCCCAACCCGGTCAACAATTGGAGTAACCTCATAAGTAGGTCCATGGAGGAGCTCCGACCCGTTCCACAGAACTCCCGACCAAATATTGTGTGAGGCGCTGATCGAGCTTCTTAGTGTAGTCACGGCATGTTTGCAGCGTGGAAAAATCTCCATCAATTGTCTCCCCACCGGTTCATATGCTGAAGCATCCAAATGGCCGCTTCGAACTTCTACTCCCTCAGGGTGGATCCCAAAAACTTTTTGGGCATCTTCTTCATTGCCAATAATCACATCACAGAAAGAAACCAGCCCGTGCATAACTTCTGCGGGAGTTTTTCCCCACTTCCATAATCGTCCCCGATAATTGAGATCAACGGAAATCGTCAGATCATGACGGCTAGCCGCCTCAAGAGCTTCTTTAACAGTCAGTGCGGCTGTTTCGGAGATCGCAGGTGTAATTCCTGTCCAATGAAACCAATCCGCTTCAGAAAAGACCTCGTCCCAATCAATCATCCCGGGCGTGATGGAGGCTATTCCTGAATGTGCGCGGTCATAGAGGACCTTGCTTGCCCGTGCCGATGCACCTGTTTCCAGGAAGTAAATACCCAAACGTTCACCCCCTCGCTGCATGAATTGTGTGTCAATCCCAAATGCAGCCATGGTCCGGATTGCACTGGTCCCCAACTCGCTGGATGGCACCCGAGATACAAATGTGACAGGGATTCCATACTGGGACAATGAGACAGCAACATTTGCTTCTGCTCCTCCATAACATGCATCAAAGGACGATGCCTGGGTGAATCTTTGGAATCCCGGAGTAGAAAGTCTCAGCATAATTTCGCCGAAGGTGACGCAGCGTTTCATTTTCGATTCTGTTGTGTGATCTAAATAGAGTGATAGGGGGACCTACATTGCCCATCCTGGAATCGTTCCAGTCTCGATTCCAAATACCCACAAGATCAGTGAATAGGCACAGATGGTAATCAATAGGAGGAAAGCGAAGTTCAGTGCAAGACCTGCACGTGCCATCTCGAAGACGGTAACACGTCCACTCCCGTAAACAATTGCGTTAGGTGGCGTGGCAACGGGAAGCATGAAGGCACAACTGGCTGCCAGGGCCGCGGGGATTGCCATAAGTAAAGGATTTTCTCCAACGGCCAACGCCAGAGCGGCCAAGACGGGCAAGAACGTTGCCGTGGTCGCCGCGTTGCTGGTGATTTCTGTGAGAAAAACGATGATACCGGTCGTCATGAGGATAATCAGGATCGTTGGGAACCGCTGCAGGGGCTCCAGTGATTCACCGAGCCAGACAGCAAGACCACTCCCGGAAACAGCACCCGCCAGACTAAGGCCTCCTCCGATCAGAATCAATGCCCCCCACGGTAGTTGTTTTGCGGTTTCCCAGTCCTGTGTAAAGATCCCCCGTTTGAAGTCAACAGGGATAACAAACAGCGATAAGCCTCCGATCATCGCAATCCCGGCATCCGTGAGCCCAGGGATCCACGTAATAAGCAGAGGGCGTGTGATCCAGAGAAGCGCAGTGACCAGAAAGACGATGCCAACAATTCTCTCTCCCTTCTTTACCGGGCCAAGCTTACCCCGCTCACTCTCAATCAGGTCGGCACTTCCAACTAGGTCATTCTTAGCAAAGGAATAGAGAACCTTTGTAATCATGAAAAACACAAGGGGGACACCAATCAAAACAATTGGAGCCCCAACCGAGAACCATCTCGTGAAGGTGATCGTGTATCCGTATTCGCTTTCGAAGAACGCACTAATAAACGCATTAGGGATGGTGCCAATGAGGGTCCCCATCCCACCTATGTTTGCGGCATATGCAACGCCCAGCAATAATGCAACCGCAAAGTGGTGTTTGAAACGCTCACTACCACTCTCAGTATCGACTAGTGCAATTACGGAAAGGGCGACAGGAAGCATCATCAAGGTCGTGGCAGTATTACTTACCCACATACTCAGCCCCGCGGTTGCAATCATGAATCCTGCAATCAAAGCCCGCGGTCCTGTGCCTACGCGCGCGATAATCCACATGGCAATCCGCCGATGTAACCCCCATCTCATCATGCTCAAGGCGATCATAAATCCTCCCATGAACAAAAAGATGATTGGATGGGCATAAGGCTCTGCGGTTTCTTGGGCGGTGCGGACACCTAAAATGGGAAATAACACCAAGGGCAGAAGTGAAGTAGCAGGAATGGGAATAGATTCACAGATCCACCACGTCGCCATAAGCAGTGCAATCCCTGCTGTATACCACGCGACCGCTGCCAAGCCATCCGGCGGCGGCAGAATAAATACGATGATCAACCAAAATGGGCCCAGGAACAGACCCATGTATTGGCGTATTCCGTAAGAGGAGGGTATCTCCATAATTCCCTTAAATTACACTTTTGTCCGCAGTTAACACCTTGATCCTTCTATGTCGGTACTCCCCTGTATTCTCGGACTGGATGTATCCACCACTGCATCCAAAGCTGTTTGTATCAATTCCGAAGGTGCCGTTCTTGCACAGGCATCTAACGAACATCAGTTATCCAGCCCATATCCACTTTGGAGCGAACAGGACCCCGAAAATTGGTGGTACGCCATGTGCAAGAGTATTCGCAGTGTTCTGTTATCCGTTGACGTAAAAGCTGTACGGGCGATCGGACTGACCGGACAAATGCATGGCTTAGTTCTGTTGGATTCCCACGGAAAGGTGCTCCGTCCAGCCATGCTGTGGAATGATGGCAGAGCTGGAAAGCAATGCGAAATGATCCGTGAACGAGTAGGATTGAAGCACCTTGTTGCCACCACAGGGAACGATGCATTCACAGGCTTCACGGCACCAAAGCTCTTGTGGGTTCACGATCACGAGCCGGAATGTTATGAAAAAATCGCTCAAGTCTTATTGCCTAAGGATTATATCCGCTGGAAGCTGAGCGGTACGTATGCAACAGATCGGGCGGGGGCAGGTGGGACCTTGCTGTTGGATTTCTCAACTCGCACCTGGGCGGTGGATTTGCTCAGGGATCTTGAGATTCCAGAAGCTTGGCTTCCGCCAACACATGAGGGTACCGAGGCTACAGGTATTGTTGATCGAACAGGTGCATTGGAGACGGGCCTCCTGGAAGGAATACCAGTTTATGCAGGAGGCGGAGATCAGGCTGCACAAGCAGTTGGTGTAGGGGCAATTCATCCCGATACTTGGGCCGTGACCCTGGGGACCTCCGGGGTTGTCTTTGCTCCGTCTAAGGATCCACGCACCGAACCACTCGGACGTGCCCATGCATTCCCACATGCAATTCCCGAAACTTGGCATATGATGGGCGTCATGCTCAGTGCGGCGGGTAGCTTTCAATGGTATCGGGATACACTTGCAAGCCAGATTTCGTTTGAGCAGTTACTTGAAGAAGCTGCAGAGGTGGAGCCGGGAAGTGAAGGACTTTTCTTCTCACCCTACCTTAGCGGGGAGCGTACCCCACATGCTGATCCACTGGTCAGGGGCAGCTTTATTGGGTTGACCTCTCGGCATACTCGCGGTCATCTCACAAGGGCAGTTCTTGAGGGAGTGGCTTACGGTTTAAGGGATAATTTGCAACTTCTCCACGACGCGGGGCTGCCGGCTCCTGAGCGGATCAGGATTTCTGGTGGTGGAGCAAAAAGTACGTTATGGCGGCAGATCCTATCAGATATCATGCGACACCCGCTGAGTGTGGTCGAAGTGACCGAAGGAGCGGCAATGGGAGCAGCATTGTTAGCGGGGACCGGTGTAGGTATTTGGGATTCCGTGCAAGCGGCTTGTGATTCAACGATCTCTGTTCACGAGCAATCTTTTCCCGGAGATGCGGAACGTGTGTATGCCGACTTACATGAGCAGTTCAAGGAACTCTACCCACGTCTGAAGGGATTTTACAGCGCTTAGGTGGCTATTTGTATTTACTCTCATGGCGGTAGCGTACCCCGGTCGTCCCGAGTGGAGCATTGGCACGAGTCCCAATGTTGAGTGAGTCAGCCCCCCGTTCCTGATAGAGAAAGTAGGCTGCACCAGCGACCATAGCACCGTTATCCATACACAAATCACTCCTTGGAGTAAAAATCTCGCAGGCATGTACTTTCGCGGCATGTTGCAGTGCTTTTCGCAGGGGAGTATTCAATGCAACCCCGCCGGCCAGCGTAATTTGGCGGAGTTGATGTTCCTTGGCGATGTGCATGGCTTTGGAGACTAATAGATCAATGATCGCCTGTTGAAAGCTCGCACACAGGTCTGCCTGATTCAGATCGGGGTCTCGGTCGATTGCTGCAATGACGGCTGTTTTCAAGCCACTAAAACTGAATTCTCCATCGGGGCGGTTGATCAATGGGCGGGGAAAATCATATGCATTCGGGTTTCCTTTTTCCGCCAGTCTTTCGATGGCTGCTCCACCGGGATAACCTAGTTTCAGATGGCGGGCGACTTTATCGAGCACTTCACCTGCAGCGTCATCCCGTGTATGGCCGAGCAACTCGTACGTACCATGAGAAATTACTTTGAGCAGGAGCGTATGACCACCTGCGACCGTGAGACATAGAAACGGAAAACGAAGCTCATTGGAGCGGCCCATGAGGTTGGAATAAATGTGTCCCTCCAAATGATGGATTCCGATCAGTGGAATTCCACAGGCCAAGGCAATTGACTTTGCAGCAGAGACCCCTACCACCAGGGAAAGCATCAGTCCCTGGTGATGAGAAACCGCTACCGCATCTAGGTCTGAAAAAGAGATTCGGGCCTTTTCCAGTGCCAGCTCAAGAATAAAGTTGATTTTGGCCGTATGCTCCCGGGCTGCGATCACGGGAACGATCCCTCCAAATCGGTCATGCGCTTCGTATTGCGATGCAATAACGTTTGAGAGTACTTTATGACCGTCTTCTACGACAGCACCCCCCGTATCGTCACAGGAAGTATCGATCCCTAAAATTCGCATAGATCAGATCAGTGAGATGCATCCTGCTCCACGTGAGATGGCTGCAGGTAGGCAGGGGTGAGTGACTTAATATCCGCACCTTCTATACTGCCAGAAGTTTTCAATGCGGCAATTAAAGCTTCCGGCGGGAGCCGATCCATGGAGAGGTATTTGTCATTTCCAGTAAACCGCTCTTTGAACGTATCACCATATTCAACAACATAGACTGAATTCGAGTCTGCAAGGATCTGTTGGATCACGGTATCTATGGGATCTACCGCCATTTCCTGAGAATCGGATGTTGAATATCGCGCATAGTAGCACTGATTACGCCCAGCATTCATGAGCGTCCAGGAAGGTTTAGCACAACTCGCCGCCAGTGCATCAAGTGTATAGATCGGTATCAGAGGAGTTTCAAGTATCTGTGCCAGTGTTTTGGCCGCCGTAACCCCGATATTTAGTCCGGTCCAGGAACCCGGGCCAATAACTACGGCGATTTGGCTCAGATCCTGGGGAGTAATGCACAAATTTTCGAGGGATGCATGGATTTGCTCATGTAAATGCTCGGCAGGGCGGTCACGAAGAATATGACTGGTGGATAGCTGATAATCCTCCGTGATCAGGACCGTAGTAAATGGGCCAGATGTGTCAAGAACCAGTGTTCGCATGATTTGACAGTTTATCAAGCAGCTCCACGTAACGCGGGGAAGTGGAGGATACCCTGAAGTTCCGCTGATTTTTGTCCTGTCCGAGTGAGATGGAAATAGTCAGGAATTCTGGAACCAGGTCGGACAGGAATTTGGAGGCCCATTCGATAACTACGATATGATTCGGGTTCTCAAGTAGTTCTTGGAAGAGCATGAAGTCTGTATTCGTCAAGGTGCTGAGCCTATAAAAATCAATATGAACCAGCTTACGGCTCCCGAGGAGATACTCTTGGACCAGGGTGTAGGCTGGGCTGGTCACATGGGTTGTTGCGGGGATGCCAAGTCCCCAGGCCAGTCCTTGCACGAAGCAGGTCTTGCCTGCCCCGAGTGGGCCATCGAGCCCCAAGACAGATGGTTTGGGTAACCAGGCACCAATCGAGCGACCTAAGGATTGGGTTTCAGAGGGGCTGGAAGTTACAAGGTCAACCAAGTCATCATAGGAATTCTTGGTGCTGTGCAACGCCGATTATCGTGCAGGGTTGCCCGTTAGTTCTTGATCGTAGTGTATCTTTATGGCTAAATCAAACCATTAGATCTATGAGATTGTACTGGATAGTCCCACTGTTCATCCTTGCTGCCTGCCAATCCGAGCCACAGGTTACAACAGAGCCCGAGGCGGAAACGGAATACGTCCGATCCCAATCGGCTGAAGATGCGGTTGTATATATCATTACGCCTGAGGATGGGGATGTCGTACAAAGTGGCATAGTGAATGTTAAGTTTGGTTTATTCGGTATGGGAGTTGCACCAGCTGGCATTGAATTCCCCAACTCGGGTCACCACCATCTGTTGGTGAATCCAGCGGACGCGCCGGCTATGGATATGCCGATCCCAACGGATTCAGTGCACATCCATTTTGGACTTGGGCAAACAGAAACCACATTGGAGTTAAGCCCCGGCACCTACACACTTCAGTTACTCTTGGGGGATTACAGCCATACCCCGCATGATCCGCCCGTGATGTCGGAACCTGTGACGATCACCGTAGAGTAGTGCTGACGGATGCCGCCCGCATCTGCAGGGTGATTGCAAAATGCTTCGATGCATGGCTTTCAGTTTACACATAGGTTGAGATGATGGAGGTTTGAATTACCAAGAGAAGCGAACGGGATCAAGGGAAGTTCAGCAGGGAGGAAGCATTTTATGGCTCCGCCGCGATCTTCGCTTGATTGACCAACCGGCATGGCATGCTGCGCTTGATAAGCCGGGTCCAGTCTGGCCAGTATTTATTCTTGATCCGTTGATTGAGTCTACCTACGGCGCAGCACCGAGGTGGCGGCTTGGGAAGAGCCTACATTCGTTGGCAGCGAGTCTCGAAAAACGGAATAGCCGTTTACTTTTCCGGCGGGGAGACGCGTTAGAGGTTCTTCGCACATTGATTCTGGAGACGGGTGCCAAACATGTTGTTTGGTCTAGGCTGTATGATCCGCAGTCTATGAAAAGGGATGGAGCGGTGCGGGTTGGCTTAAATGCACGGAGGGTGGATGTCCATGAGGTGAATTCCAGTCTATTGTTTGAACCTGAGACGGTACATACGCGGACTGGCGGTTTTTACCAGGTTTATACCCCTTTTTGGCGGGCAGTCGAACATCGGAAGGTATCGTTTCCTTTAGATGCTCCGGCGGATTTGTCGCCGCCTCAGGATTGGCCAGGTAGTGATTCACTCTCTGACTGGAAGCTCGGTGCCAAGATGTACCGTGGTAGTGCAGTGGTTTCCCATTTTGCAAGAGTGGGGGAGCGAGCTGCCCGTGAACGCCTCGAACGCTTCGTTGAAAACTCCATTGAGCGTTATAAATCAGAGAGAGATTATCCAGGCAATAGAGCAACGTCAAGATTATCCGAAAATCTCACTTATGGAGAAATTTCGCCCAGAGTGATTTGGCATGCTGGTAAGCGTGCATTGAAGAACACGAGGAATCCAAGGGAGGTAGAGCATTTTCTGAAGGAGGTAGTCTGGCGTGAATTTGCTTATCACCTCCTATATCATACCCCTCACATTGTCAGTAGGAATTGGCGACCGCAGTGGGATAATTTCCCGTGGCGTGGGGACAACGAGGATGCAGAAGCATGGCGGCGGGGGATGACAGGGATTGAGATGGTGGATGCCGCGATGCGCGAAATGTATGTGACGGGTACGATGCATAATCGAACCCGCATGTTGGCGGCCAGTTTTTTAACAAAGCATCTGATGACTGGATGGAAGGTTGGGGAGCAGTGGTTCCGTGATTGTTTGATCGACTGGGATATCGCCGCCAATGCGATGGGCTGGCAGTGGACGGCGGGTTCAGGTCCTGATGCTGTGCCATACTTTCGAATTTATAATCCAGAGCTTCAGGCCGAAAAATTTGATCCCGACCATAGTTACAGGGACAGATTTGTTGCCGAGGGGCGCCTGTTGCCTCATGAGGATGCACTAAGTTATTTTGATGCGATTCCAAAGTCCTGGAATCTCTCTCCTAGTCAGCCTTACCCCTCCCCGATCATTGATTTGGGAGCGGGGAGAAAACGGGCAATGGAGGCTTACAGCAAATTCCGTCAAGCGGAGGTGAAAAAGGTATAAGCCGACTGGTGCTTTGGAATGCCGGATAAACTCTGCTGCCAGGTACTCGGTGAGTTTTTACGTCCCTGCGGTCACAGACCTTCCTCCCATATACTATAGGATAGAACGGGAATCCTCTCGGAAGAAACGTAGTCTTTGCATCGGGTAGGTCTCCCGGGATTAGGCCGTACTTGATCCAAGCGATATATTACAAAAGGCAAGGTAATATGCCAACGCTAGTCTTCAAGGAGCTCAATATTACTGCCGCGCACAACACCGACCAATGGGGTGAACTCAGCATCACCGTTGTCGTCAAAAGAAAATGGGCCATAGATCGTGTCCACGTTGCGCATCCCAGACAGTCCTTCTCTGACTGCCTCATTTGAAATATTTTCGGGAGCAACTTCCATAATCGCTTTCAAAAGGAGGTCCGCTGCGGCGTGCATCCGCGCATGAATATCGCTCGGGACCTCATTGTACCGTGCTTGATGTTCTCTTACGTATGCCCGGCTTGCAGGGTGATTGCTACCTGCGATCCATGCGTGTAGCACCAGAATCCCTTCGGGTGAAGATGGTGCCGATTCGCGGACCAAACGAATATCGGAGGTGCTCAGCAGTGTAATCACGAAGGGCAGATCCGTAACACCTAATTCATGAGCTTTCAGGACAAAATTCTGCCGGTCTGGAGCAAGTCCAAAAAAGAAAAGAGCATCTAGCTCCGGGGTTGCACCGGTGAGTGCATTAATCTGAGGTGTCAGATCAGGTGAAGCATCACCGCCACGTCGGTCAAAAGACTGCTTCACGCCGATGGACACACCACTGAGTTTCCCAATCTCCTCAACAAATTTATCCTCTGCACTTTGAGAAAACCGATCAGCTGCATTAGTCAGAATGCCGATGTTCTTGTAGTCAAGATGTGCGTGGGTTGCACGCACTCCGGCCGGCATTAGAATATCAACAGTGAGCGTAGATCGGAAGAGCCAATCAGATTTGGCAGCTAACCCCTGTGCAGCAGAGGCAGGGGCGATCGTGACAACGCGAGCTTCATCAATGATGGGAATAATATGATTCGTATTGGTAGAGGTGTAGGGCCCCAGGATAAATGCGACTCCACTTGAGATAAGACTGCGGAACGCATCCTCAGTACCTTCAGTGGTACTTTTACTGTCTTCAACTGAGAGTCGAAAGGATGGGCGCCCCTCGGTAAGGCCTTCATTCGCGAGAGCGACAGCCATTTCTGCCGCAACACGCATATCCTGTCCAGTACGAGCCAAGGTACCCGTCAGGGGTGCTGCGAGGCCAATAGTGATTTCCGAGACTTGATCGTTACTTGAGCTGTCACATGCATTCAAGGTCAGAAAACACAGGACAGAGAGACTGACAAATAAAATTCTCATGGCATAAAGAACAGTTTAATCGTAAATGGAAATCTTGAGATTTAAGACGGTAGTGCTCCCGGTACTTGGTTGTTAATACAGTGCATTGACAAAGCGGTTCAGGCCAGTTTCGGCTGTTGAGGAAATGGTCAGATATCATGCAAGTCCAGGGAACAGGGATCGCAGAAATCCGATCATGAAAGTCAATGGTTAGAGATAATCCGAAGTATGCTGGCAAAATCCCTAATCGCCCTACGGCATGTGTGGCTTTGCATCGGATGATTACGGGGATGATTCGAGGGAAGCAGACTCTGTAGTCCCAGGTTCTGTAATCCCCATACTGCCGCGAAATTCCGTATCAGCAAGCGTAAGTGCCAGGAAGACGACAACAAATACAACCCCGAGGACCACAGTCAGCATATTGACTGGATTGTCGTATTTCAGAGCCATAAAGATAAAGATGACTAGAATGGTCTTGAAACCCGCAATGGCCAATGCCAGAGGGACATTCAAGACCCCCAAATCAATCTGGGCGGTGATGACCGTGATCAAAGTGAGAAACAGAAGCGCACCAAAAACCAAAGCAAGGGTGCGCGCCGGAATGATATGATGGTGGCTCTGTGCCATAAAGCCCTAAATCAGGTAGAGTAATGGAAAAAGAAAGATCCAGATGATATCGACCAAGTGCCAATACAGTCCAGTCAACTCAACCGGGGTGTAATATTGAGGGGAAAAATGGCCGCGGGCAACACGCGTTGTGAGCCACCCGAACAGGCCCATTCCCACCAGCACATGGACACCATGAATACCCGTCATCACAAAATAGATGCTGAAAAACTGGGGCGCGAACGGAATGTCGTACTTGGAATAATCTTTGCCATCTACGATCCCGTGCGGTTCAAAGCCGGCCCCTGGGAAGACTCCGTGAGAAAATTTCCCGGAATACTCAAAGTACTTGACAATCATAAAGACCGCTGCGCATGCGAGTGTCAGGATCAAAAACCCAATCACTTTGTCATTCTGCCCTTTCTGAACGAAGTGAATGGCGAGGGCAACAGTAAAACTTGAAGCAAGAAGAACAACCGTATTCAGCGCACCAAGCCGCCAATCCAACAGCTCACTGGCCTGAAGGAATACTTCCGGGTGCCAGGATCGGTAGACCGCATAAGCCACAAACATCCCGGAAAACAGGAGTACTTCCGTTACCAGGAAGAGCCACATGCCTAGCTTCGCCGCATCGAACTGCTGTTCGTGGCTAACGAAATAGTGCTTCAGTGTGGTATCTGCACTATTCATTACCTAAGAATCATTTTTTTGGCCAAAGATATCATCCGCCAGGTGAAAATCATAGGGACCACGGGTAACCAGGGGGGTATCGCGGAAATTATGTTCGTCTGGAACCGGGCCGGTGTGTGTCCACTCAAGCGTACAGGCTCCCCAGGGGTTTGCGGTGGCCCTGGGGCCTTTGAACAGTGAGTACAGTGCGTAAATCAGAATCATTACCAGACCAACTGCTAGGATGTAAGAACCGATCGTAGACGCCATATTCAGCGCTGCAAATTCCGGGTAGGTTTGCAGGAACTCAGAATAGTCATGATAGCGACGTGGCATTCCCTTGGTACCCAGGAAGAACTGGGTAAAGAAGGTCAGGTTGAAACCAATAAACACGAGGATCGCCGCAATCACACCTGCAGTCTCATTGTACATCCGACCAGTCATCTTTGGCCACCAGTAGTGCAGGCCTCCAATCAATCCAATGAGTGCACCTCCCATCATGACATAATGGAAGTGTGCAACCACGAAATACGTGTCATGTAAGTGCACATCCACTGCCAGCACGCCAACCATAATCCCGGTCAAGCCGCCAATCGTGAACAGGAATAGGAACATGAGCGCATAGATCATCGGAGTTCGAAGCCATACGGACCCCTTGTACATTGTTGCAACCCAGTTGAAGACCTTAATGCCGGTCGGAATTCCAATCAGGAACGTAAGCATCGAGAAAATAATCGAAGAGAGGGCGCTCTGGCCTGACACGAACATATGGTGCCCCCAAACAAGGAACCCCAGAAATGCAATCGCAACTGAGGAAAGGGCAATGAAGGTGTATCCAGAGACGTGTTGTCTAGAGAATGTCCCTATCAGATCACTGATAATTCCCATCGCCGGGAGAATCATGATGTAGACCGCCGGATGGCTGTAGAACCAGAA
>JAPPBZ010000021.1 GCA_026702635.1 Bacteroidota bacterium | reverse complement strand
ATCGCCTATAATAGCATGATGGAGGTGCGCCTCCTCGTTCAGGCCATCGATTTACTCAAGCAGGGCAGAGAAGTAATCGGGAATAAAAACGCGTTCCATGCAGAGCTTGCATACCTGTACAGCCTAACCGGTCAGCATGAATTTGCGACCCAGGAATACCTGGACCTTTTGACTTTGAACCCACGTCAATTGAACTATGTCCGGGGGCGACTTGGGCGCGATATGCAGCAAGAGGGAGCCCTTGAAGTGGTGGTTCACGTCACACAGGAGCGCGTTTTAGTGCAGCCCGATTTATTACAGTTGCGTGAACTTTTGGCCTGGCTCTATGAGGAGAGCGGGGATTTTGAGCGGGCCTACAGGGAGATTACAGCGATGGAGGAGGATAGTGAATCAAGCGGCCAAGAGATCTACCAGTTTGCCCTGCGGGCCGCTGAGGCGGGCGCGTTTACGGTCGCAGGTGATGCATTCCAAGCTGTACTCGAAACGCATCCCGAAGAGGACATCTTTGAACAGGCACGCTTGGGAATCGCTGACATGTATCGTTTACAGGCGGAACGAGCAGATAAATCCCCAGAGGATTATCAAAAATCTCTGGAAGCCTATGAACGGTTCCTGATAGATTTTCCACGGCATAAGCAAGCCCCGACGGTGATGGCACAGATTGCTGCTTTGCACCAGGATGTCTTTCGCAATCGGGACACTGCCCGGGTGATTTTGCAACGATTGGCTGCTCAGTATATGAATTCACCTGTTGGCCAAGAGGCCCAGTTTGATTTGGGGCGCCTTGCCATAGAAGAAGGAGATTTAGATCAGGCCGCGATCATCTTTGCACAACTTTCTGCACGAACAAGCGGTGAGTTATTTGCACGCTCTAAATTTGAGGAGGCAATGATCCATTTTTATGCGGGAGAATTTACGGCTGCACAATCCACATTGGGTGACATTCGAGACGAAACAGACAAAGAAACGGCCAATGATGCCATCGCGCTGCGCGTTCTTCTTCTTGAAAGTCCGCAGCCCGACTCCACAAACCTAGCTCTGTTGAGCTATGCACAAGCATTGCTACTTTTGCGTCAGCAAAAAGCAAATGAAACCGTGCTGGTTACACAAGATATACTGACACAATGGGGGGCGCATCCGATTGCTGACGAGGCGAGATTTTTGCGTGCGGAGGCTCTCTTGTTGAATGGGCAATCAGAAGATGCCCTCATTGCATTCGGAGAATTTCCACTTATACATCCAGAAAGCCCGCTGCGTGATCGCAGCCTTTTTCATTATGCTGAGATTCTTGAAACGATTCAGGGTGACACTGCCGGAGCACTCCAGGCCTACACCGACTTACTTACCCACTACCCCGGCTCACTACTGGTCGAAAAGGTGCGTGAACGCATACGGGCGCTTCGTGCGACGAATCTGTAGCACTGCACTGCTACTTTTGTTGACCGCCCTCCCCGCTCGTGCACTACAAGATCTACTGGTTCCGATGGATGCGAGTCAGTCCGATCATCTAAAAGCTTACGGGGCTGTTTACTGGGCACTCCAGAGGGGAGAGCCTGTCGACTGGCTACTGAATTACCGCGGGGGCTCATTCCTGGTATCCGATTTTTCTGGGCTGCAGAATGAACTCGCACTTCGTGGGATCACCTACGAATCCCTTTCTGGAAGCACGGTCGCACAGCTGGTTGCGGAAGTAGAAAGTAATCGGGCAAATACCGCACTGGTTCGACTGGAAACCCCTCCACGGATTGCCGTATATGCCCCGGAGCAAACCCTTCCCTGGGACGACGCGGTACTCCTGGCCCTGAAGTATGCCGAGGTCCCGTATGACATGATTTATGATGATGACGTCCTGGGTGGTAGACTGTCGGCGTATGACTGGCTTCACCTGCATCATGAAGACTTTACGGGGCAACATGGCAAATTTTATCAGTATCGGAATATGCCCTGGTACATTGAGCAGCAACGTGAGGCCGAACTGGCAGCAGACCGACATGGTCATCGTAAAGTGAGCCACCTTAAACTTGAGGTTGCTCAAACCATCAAACAATATGTATCCGAGGGCGGATTTCTATTTGCTATGTGCTCTGGTACAGATACGTACGATATAGCACTGTCGGCATTCATAACGGACATTGTCCCAGCGGAGTACGACGGAGACCCGGTAGACCCGGATGCGAGAAGCAAGCTGGACTACTCCGCTACTTTGGCATTCCACGACTTTAATCCAAGCTTCAATGCTGCCGAGTATGAGCACTCGGATATCGACGCTGGACCTCCTCCCCAACAACTCCAAAACCCTGTATTAGACTACTTCACCTTGTTTGAATTCAGTGCGAAATGGGACCCTGTCCCTACGATGCTGACCCAAAACCATGTGTCAACCGTAGCAGGCTTTATCGGACAGACGACAGCATTCAGGAAGCGTTTCGTGAAACCGAACGTGGTCATCCTCGCGGAAGTGCCTCAGCGCGAGGAGGTGAAGTATTTACACGGATCCTATGGCCAGGGTACCTTCACGTTTTACGGGGGGCATGATCCAGAGGATTATCAACACTACGTCGGGGATCCTCCAACGGATTTGAGCCTGCATCCAAACTCTCCCGGCTATCGCCTGATCCTGAATAATATCCTCTTCCCTGCCGCCCGAAAGAAAAAACAGAAAACCTGATCATCTCATGGGTTCCCGAAAAACTCCCGGCGATTCGCGCACTATAATGTCGGAAGTCGTGCTGCCGAACGACACTAATCCGCATGACACCATGTTTGGGGGACGCCTTCTTTCCCTGATGGATAAGTGTGCTGCGATCTCTGCCATGCGTCATGCAGGGATCGTCTGTGTTACCGTGTCCGTCGATTCGGTGGAATTTAATTCTCCGATTCTACTCGGCGAAGTAGTGACGATTGAGGCATGGGTGAACCGGGCATTCGGTACCTCTCTGGAGGTGGAGATCCTGGTAGAAGCGGAAAATCTGGCTCAAAAAGAAAGACGCCAATGCAATCATGCCTATTTCACGTTCGTCGCCGTGGATGAGCATGGGAAATCAACTCCAGTAGATCCGATCTATCCTGAAACCGATCTTGAAAAGGAGCGCTATGAGAAAGCCGCCATGCGACGGGAACTGCGCCTTCACCTAAAAGGCCGCATAGATCTTAAAGACACGATATATCTCAAGGATGATCTGATCGCGGCGATTTCCCAGAGGGACCTTTAGACCAATCATGGCTCGCGGACGAGATGGCTACTGAGCGAATATTGATTACCGGGGCGAATGGGCTCTTGGGACAGGAACTCGTTTGGCAGCTGTCCAGACGCGACTCGTATGAGTTGTTGGCCACGGGGCGGGACCCGGCATCGCGCCTGAAAGGATCTCTGGATCATTCCTACAAGCCCCTGGATGTATGTGACCCAGGACGAATCCAAAAAATTTTCAATGAATTCTCGCCGGAATATGTCATCAACTGTGCGGCAATGACCGCAGTAGATAACTGCGAAAATGATCGCGATGCATGCTGGCGTGTAAATGCAGAAGCGGTTGGAAACCTCGCAAAACTATGTCATGGCCGAGGTGCCCACCTGATTCAGCTCTCCACAGATTTTGTGTTTAATGGCAAAGACGGACCATACTACGAGCACAATCGTCCCGATCCAGTAAATTTCTATGGAAAATCAAAGCTGGCAGGCGAAAATGCAGCGCGTGCTGCATGCATGGGAAAACTGGCAATCATACGAACCAACGTGGTCTATGGCAGGTCCAATGGACTCTCCCGACCGGACTTTGTCGGGTGGGTTATCAAAAATCTAACCCATAAGCATCCAATTCAGGTCTACACGGACCAGTGGCGCACCCCTTCCTACACCTATGATCTTGCAATGGGAATTCTGCGCCTTGTACACTTTCGAAAGAGCGGTGTGTATAACTTGTCTGGACGGGAGTTTCTCAGCATGTATGAATTCGCCCGATCCATTGCAGAGGCTTTTGATCTTGATTCAACACTTATCACTCCGATCGTGCAACAAGATAAACCTCAGTTGGCGCAGCGCCCCGAACGCACGGGACTGGTCATCTTGAAATCAGAGACGGAGCTGGATTATCGCCCCCTATCGCTCAAAGAAGCCCTGGCACATCTTCACCTTCGCAGTCAGATGACCTCGACCGGATCCCCCTTTGAAGATGCTTGGTGTTGAATTTATCCGGTCCAATCCAGATGAGGTTCGACAGGCCCTTTCTTTTCGCGGTGCCTCCGAGAGTGTCAATCTGGTTGATGAAGTCCTTGAACAAGACCGCATTCTTCGGGAAGCACTGACCCTTCAGCAAGCGAAACAACAGGAGATTAATTCGGCAAGTCGAACGGTCGGCACCCTGATGCGTGAGGGAAACAAGGAGGCTGCCACGGACCTGATCCAACGGCAGAAAAAACTGAAGGCAGAAGTAAAAGAGTTAGGGCAAACTGTTTCAGATTCGGAAGAGCAGCTCTCAAAGCTGCTGCTTGCAATTCCCAATATTCCTCATGAGAGTGTTCCTGAGGGACTGACCGAAGCAGAGAATGTGACGATCCATCGCCACGGCGAGCCTCCCTCCTTTGACTTTGAGCCTCTCCCCCACTGGACCATCTCCGACCGGCACGGGATGATTGATTTTGAGCGTGGCGCAAAAGTTGCCGGAGCAGGGTTTCCCTTTTATATGGATGTCGGGGCAAAATTGCACCGGGCTCTGATCAATTTTTTCCTTAGTGCCGCAACCCCGCAATACACTGAGGTCCGGCCCCCTCTGTTTGTAAATGCGGCCAGTGCGCAAGGAACCGGCCAATTACCGGACAAAGAAGGGCAGATGTACTTTATTGAGGACGGGTTCTTTCCAGTGCCGACTGCAGAAGTACCGCTGACCAACTATTTCCGCGATGAAATTCTATCCGAAGCCGATTTGCCGATCAAACTTTGTGCGCATACGCCGTGCTGGCGGCGCGAAGCCGGCTCGTATGGCGCGCATGTGCGTGGACTGAACCGGCTGCATCAGTTCGACAAGGTCGAGATTGTCCAGTTCACGCACCCTCACGCAAGCTATGACGTTCTTGAAGCAATGCGCCTCCATGCAGAAGAGCTCCTGAAGGCTCTGGAACTCCCCTATCGGTGCCTGCTGATGTGTGCGGGCGAGCTGGGATTTAACCAGGCAAAACAGTACGACCTGGAGGTCTGGAGTGCAGGCCAAAAACGTTGGCTGGAAGTTTCGTCTATTTCCAATTTCACCGATTACCAGGCACGCCGGATGAATATCCGATTCCGGCCGGATGGCGGTGGCAAACCTCAATTGGTACATACCCTTAACGGCAGTGCTCTTGCCCTGCCCAGAGTGGTTGCCGCGCTATTGGAGCACAATCAAAAGAAAGATGGCTCGTATGAATTCCCCTCTGCTTTGACTCCGTACCTAACCTAACTAAACCCACTTCTACCGTGACGAACCTCGCTGCTGAACTGGTCCCCCATTTTGTAGTGTCCGTCATAAAGAGAACCGTTCTACTAGTTGGATTGTGTTCAGTCATTCATTCGACACAAGGGCAGGAGTTGGCTGCGCTGGATGGATTCGTTACGGACTCAGCCAACGGAGAGACTCTGATTGCTGCAAATGTTTTTGTGGAGGGTACACTCCGGGGAGCAACCACGAACCTGTCCGGTTACTACGCGGTTTCGGGGATCGAACCTGGGACCTATACCGTTCGATTTTCCTACATCGGATTCGATACAATCCGGCGTGAGATCACGTTTGCTCCTGGAGAATCGGTCCGACTTGACATTGAACTCACGACAAGCGAGGAACTCCTTGAGGCCATTGAGATCTCCGCGGACCGCATTACGGAGGAGGAAGTCCGCTCCATTGGTGTCAGTCAGATCACGGTGGCGACGATCCAGCAACTGCCTCAGGTTTTTGAACCCGATGTCTTTCGATCCCTTCAGCTTCTGCCCGGCGTGGCACAATCCTCTGACTACTCCAGTGGGCTTTATATCCGTGGAGGCGACCCCGGTCAAACACTGATCCTACTGGATCGCACGAAAATTTATAATCCAAGCCATGTTTTTGGCTTTTTCTCCTCGTTCAATACCGATGCTATCAAGGATGTCCGACTCTACAAAGGAGGCTTCCCTGCTACCTATGGTGGAGTCATTGGATCGGTGCTGGATGTGCAAAACAAAGATGGCAACCGGCGTGAGACTGATGGAAAACTCAGCGTAGGTCTGCTGGCTTCGCGTGCATTTGCTGAAGGCCCCTATTCCCGAGGCTCCTGGATGGCAGCACTGAGGCGCTCGACGCTGGAACCCCTGCTGATTGCATTTGAAGACATTGATGCCGTTCCCCGGGCTTTTTATTTCTATGACTTCAATGGGAAGATTAATATTGATGTCTCCCGTGACGATAAACTCTCTTTCTCATTCTATGCAGGCTCAGACTACCTTCGTTCCACCTTTACGGAGGGAGTCGAAATTAAACTCCTTTACGGGAATCGTACGGTGACCGGTAGCTGGGTACATTTATGGTCCAATCAGTTCTTCACGAACGCCACCATTACTTCAACCTGGTACGAATCCACCCCAAGTGCCACCTTTAGCGGCACCAATTTCAAGCAGGTTAACCGAGTTGTAGAAACTTCGGTGCGGGCAGATTTTGAATACTATGCAGGATCAAAGCACGATATTGTCGGCGGACTCTGGGCAGGAATTTTTGACGCACCCCTGACCAACTTCTTCGATGACAGAGAGGTTTTCCATACACGTAATCGTGTTGAGCATGCTTCACTCTATCTTCAGGACACTTATCGTCCTACAACGAACTGGTCCTTCACGGCAGGATTGCGAGCAACCTATTATGGGTATGGCCACTACTTCACATTGGCCCCGCGATTTTCAATGGAGCGGCAGCTGGGACCCGATGTGCGGATGCAAGCAAGTGCAGGAAGATATTATCAGTTCCTGACCCTGATCTCGAATGAGGTCTTTTCGGGGTTTGATTTCTGGTTAACCAGTGGAGACGGCGTAAAGCCTGCATACGGGGATCAGTACATCCTCGGACTAAAGACCAACCTGTTTGAGGGGATCACACTGGATACCGAAGTTTATTACCGGACGATGAGACAGCTTTTTGTACTGGATCCATTCAGCACTGGGCTTGCCGGGCTGGAGTATGCTGAATTATTTGCTTTTGGTAAAGGAGCGGCTGGCGGACTTGAAATACAGCTGTCTCGCCAAAGTGGTCGCGTGAACGGGTTTATTGCCTATACCTTGGCGAACACCAATCGATATTTCCCACGACTGAATCAGGATACGTTTGGGATGCCACGAAGTTATTCTCCACGTAATGACCGCCTTCATGACCTGAACGTGGTTGGCCAGTGGAGAATCTCCCGCCGATGGGAGCTAGGCGCTGTCTTTACCTATGCAACCGGCCAGGCATATACGCGGCCGGAAGCCACTTATACAGTCTATAGTCCTCGGGTCGTTAACGGGCTTGACCAAACGGAGCTCTTGGTTTCTCCCGGCCTGAATCAGGCAAGGCTACCTGCTTATCACCGACTGGACTTCGGGGTTACCTGGAGTGGCTCCCTGGGACGCTTTGCCGACTATGAACTCCAGATGCAGGTCATTAACGCATATGCGAGAGAGAATGCCTGGTTTATTTTTAATGAGTTTGAAGATGACGGCTCTCTTTCCAGAAGTACGATTCCGCAGATCCCCATTCCTTTGCCGAACTTGTCATTTACCCTCGATTTCTGATGCTGAGACGGATAGTGTTTACCGGTCTGTTTCTGATTGTTATTGGTTGTGATTCAACAGACTTCAATGTGCTTGACACCGAGATAGTCGTTGAGCTCACACTCGTGGCGAGTGAACCCCTACCCCCTGCCCGTGTGAGCAGGCTTGCACCTACCGACCAGGCGAATCAACCCGAAGATTTCGCTGTGAGCAATGCACAGGTCATCCTTAGCACGGGAGACAAAGACTTACTGATGGAACCCGTCGCCGACAAACCTGGCAGTTACCAGTATCTCGGCCCTGAACATATCATTCGGCCCGGTGCGCGCTATGACTTACTCGTTACCGTACCGGGTGTGGAGACGACCATCACGGGAACGACCAATGTCCCAACCTCTATCAAAATCCTCACCGCCTCGAGCCAATCAGGGATCTATCAGTCCGATGACCAACTGACACTTGTTCTTATATCTGGCCGTAGTTCGGGCCAATCTCAAAGCAGCTTCACGTTGGTAACGGAAGCACTGGATGTCGAAGAAGATGGGATGGTCCCTTCGGTTGCTGGATTATTGGAAGATGATGAGGAACTCACTTTAGAAGATTTTCGGGTCAGCGCATCGCCGATCATCACGGAGGCGAATTTTACCCTGTTCACTGACGGGACCATTGGGTTGACGTATCCATGGATTGGAATCAATTTTTATGGCCGCAACATCATCTATGTGAATGCGCTGGACCAAAATCTTGTCGATTTTGTCCGTTCCGCCCAGTTGCAGCAGAGTGGTGACGGGACTTTCGGGCCAGGGGTGATTCCGAATGTGCTCCCAACCCTTTCCGGTGCACACGGAGTCTTTGGGAGCGTTTCCAGGGATCGAGTACTGTTCTGGGTCTTCCCTCCAGAGGAGGAGTGACTACCATACCCCGCTCATCGTTTCCTCGATGAGCATATCCACGATTGCTTTGATGGCTTCTTCGGGGGTAGCTCCCTCTGCAAGGGCCTTGCTATAAGCCTCTCTTTGCCAGTGTGCACTGGTTCCGCGCTTCAAAATTGTGCGCGCATGCTCTACTTCCTCTACACATCCAAGATCCTCTGCATCGGGCTTTATAAACTCCAACAGCTCTTCTACTAACTCTGGATATGGCACCATCTGCCCTTTCCCATAATCAATGAGTTTCCCATCAATCCCGTAACGCTGGGCAAGCCAGCGATTTTCATATAGAAGCATATTTGCATAACTGCGCCATCGCTGATTTTCGCGCCGCAGACGCCAAAGCATATGCAGCCAGCATTGATACAATGCGGCAATGCAGATCGCGTCATCCACTTTCGTGCAAATATCTGACACACGCATTTCCAATGTTGGAAAGCGGTGACTTGGCCGAATATCCCACCAGATTTTCGTACTGTCTTCGATCACGCCGGCATGAACAAGAATGCCTACATGCCGCTCAAATTCAGCATAACTCTCAAAATGCTCTGGAAGTCCTGTACGTGGAATTTCGTTCCATACGGCAATACGGTAGGACATCAGCCCTGTATCCTGGCCTTCCCAATAGGGTGATGACGAACTCAGAGCCAGCAAGTGTGGCAACACATACGTGGCTTGATTCATAAAATCAATCCGCAAATTTGCATCCTCAATCCCAGCGTGTATATGCATTCCACAAATCACCATTCTCTGGGCAATAACCTGCATGTTCTGTGCTAGAATTTCGTAGCGCTCCCGAGGGGTATGTCTCTGGGTGATATAGGATGCATTCGGATGCGATGAGGAGGCAATAATTGCAAGCCCATAGGGATCAACCACATCGGACACCGTTCTGCGTAATCGAATCAACTCTTCACGAGCCTCTTGGACTGTTTTACAGACGTTCGTACCCACCTCGATTTGGGACTGGAAAAACTCTTGCGAAACCTGCTCGCCAAGCGCTGAGCGGGCATCCTTCAACATCATTGGGGATGCTTCGCGGATCAACTTACCTGTATCTCGATCTACAATCAGGTATTCTTCCTCAACACCCAAACTGAGCGAAGGCATTTTTAGAATTTCAGTGGCAGTAGACATAGTTGATGATGATTGGATTTGATTCACATGAATTGACAATTCAGCCGTACAAGATTGCAACTCGGATATACCTATACTTGGTTCTGGCTCATTAATGTGAGATCTATTTGCATTTCACAGCACCTCTATGGACCCTATGATACGATCATTCTATGTTCCGAGCAAAACCAGCCTCCATTCGTATCATAAGGTTCATCATTGATCTTCAATTCCTTCCTGATGATGAAGCCTGACTTCATTCAACGACTGCATGATGCTCAGAACATCTCTGACAGTATGGTTTGCGTGGGATTGGACCCAGATCTGAACAAGCTACCGGAATCTTTCCACGTAAGATATGGGTCTCCCCAATCTGCTGTTCTGGCATTCAATGAGGCGATCATTCAAGCTACTGCTCCCTATTCCTGTGCCTACAAACTCAATGCTGCATTCTATGAGAGTCTCGGGAGTTGCGGTTTTGATGTGTTGAAAACCACTGTTAGCCTCATTCCCAAGGATAAAATTCGAATTATTGATGCAAAGCGTGGCGATATTGGCAATACAGCCTCCAAATATGCTGAGAGCATCTTCGGCTTACTGGAGGCGGACGGCTGCACGGTTGCACCATACATGGGTTTGGATGCCGTGGAACCATTTCTGGCGTACGAGGGCCGTGCGGTATTCGTTCTGATTCGAACCTCGAATCCTAGCAGTGATCAACTGCAATCCCTGATAGCCGACGGGAAGCCTCTGTATGCACATGTTGCTCATCTTGCCTTCACATGGGGAGAAGAGTTCCCGGGATCCATTGGGTTTGTTGTGGGCGCAACCAATCCAACAGAATTACGTGATCTGCGCAATTTGTATCCAGGCACGCCTTTCCTGATCCCTGGCATTGGAGCACAGGGAGGCTCTATTGATGCCGTGGCAAGTGCGGCAACTCCCAATGGGCTTGTCCTCGTAAACAGCAGCCGTGGTATTCTCTATGCCTCCTCCGGTGAAGACTTTGACAAGATGGCTGCAAATGCCGCACGGGAGCTGCGTGATAAACTGAACCATGCAGTCAATTCTCATGCTGATTAGAATCGTTCGGCTTACGCTGCAACCGGATGCCACAAAATCATTTGAGGAGCTGTTTCAGGCCGCTGCTCCAAAAATTCGCCAAATGCAAGGATGTAAGCGACTTGAGTTATGGGTTGATAGTACGTCACCAAACATATTCACCACCTATAGCGAATGGGAATCCGAATCAAGTCTAAAGTCCTATCGGGAGTCGGACCTATTCAAAGAGACTTGGGCCGAGGTCAAACCATTATTTGCCGCCCCGGCCATGGCACACAGCTACTATCTTGCCTAACTGAATCGATGAACGGATTCTTAACAGAATAACTGCTGTGGATTCGATCATAAGCCTATGAGATTCTTGTTTTTTCTTTTCTCTTTGATACTTCTGGTATCAGAGAATTCCAGCTACATCGCAGCACAGAGTGTTGATCAGTTACATCAAGCAGCAGAGTTAGGCAATGTTGAGGCTCAATGGAAGCTAGGAGTTGCCTATGCAAATGGTCACGGAGTTGAAGAGAACGATGAGGAGGCATTAAAATGGTTTCAACTTGCAGCTGAACAAGGACTTGCCAACGCACAATACAGCCTTGGAGGTGCGTACTACAACGGAAAAGGTGTCCAAAAGAACGATCAGGAGGCTTTGAAGTGGTTTCAACTCGCAGCCGAGCAAGGACACGCCCACGCACAGGGTAGCCTTGGATTTATGTACTACAATGGGGAAGGTACTCCGCAAAACTACCAGGAGGCCATGAAATGGTGGAAACTCACAGCGGAGCAAGGACACGCCAGAGCTCAAAAGAATCTTGGAGTTATGTACGAAAATGGCCACGGTGTACCAGAGAACTATCAAGAGGCTATAAAATGGTATCGGCGGGCAGCGGAACAGGGAGACACCACGGCACAGCGCAATCTCGGGAATATGTATGACAATGGAAAGGGAGTCCCGAGAAACGAACAGGAGGCAATGAGATGGTATGAGTTAATCGCCGAGCAGGGAGATCCCAGTGACCGTTATTCTCTAGGAATGGAGTATATGAATAAACGGCAATTCCCAAATGATGGGGATGATTACAACCATTGCAGTGATTGCAATTATTTCAACGTAAGAGCCTACGCATGGTTAAGTGTCGCTGCCATGGAAGGACACCAATTAGCATTTGCCCAAAAAACTTCGCTACGTGATTCATTCATGACGTCCAGTCAGATAACCGAGGCTCAAAACTTATCAATAGAAATTTTTAATCGAATCCTATCTGCGAATAACAACCCGTAAGCGTCACAATCTTATTCTTCAAGTCAGAGCAGTGAGTTATTGAAATATTCGCCTCTGATCTGTATAACTTCCTTTAATCAGCCCCCGACGCAACCTGAGAGAACTCGCCTCACTCTTCAGTCGCTCTCAAAACGTTACTTGAAGGCCAGCGTGCAATGCTCTACCCGGCCCCGGAAGCCCCAATTGAGGTAGGACGACCTCGTCGGTGAGGTTGTTTACTCTTGCAAATAGTTCCGCCGAGTACCCCCCATGGAGAATCAGCCACGCA
>JAPPBZ010000003.1 GCA_026702635.1 Bacteroidota bacterium | reverse complement strand
TCCAATTGCAGGTTTGAGGTGATGTATTGGCCAGAAAAATGCAGCGGGTAATCGTATTGGTGGACTGCGTCACTACGCAAGCGAAACAGGTCTACGACAACCGGATATGGGAGCGTTTCATCATTGACGAGAAGCATGGTGCGCTGCATATCTACACCCTCGTAGTAGGTGTCAGCATGTGCGCTCATCGCAATTGCGTGCGGATTCTCTGATTCAAAAAAATGTCGTTTGGCAGACATTGATTCAGCAGCGTCTTCATCAGCCATATTTTGCGATACGCCATCAACGACCACCGTATTGTGTGCAACGGTCTGCATGGCATAGGAGTTGTTTTCCGGCAGGTAACGTCCGCCAAACTTGGGTTCTACATTAATCCATCTTCCGAAGCCGTAGTCCCGAACGACCTGTCGATCCTGATCGAAAAAGATGAAGTGCAATTTATCAAAGTGTCCATGTCCTCCCCCATGCACACCGTATTTCATAAGGAGCATAGACTGATCTGTATCCTGGCCCATTCGGAGAATTCCAAGTCCACCGGAGAGGCCATCACTTCCATCACTGAATTCGACCGAGGGCCAGGCAATCAGTGGGTCCGATTCACTGGATTCAAAATCACGGGCGAGTGCTAATCCAGACCCATTCAAGGAAACGCGCCCCTGAACTTTGGCTACTCCCAGAAGATCTTCATCCATTCCATAGCGACCATAGACCAGGGAGTTAGCCAGAATGACCTCCGGTGCTGCCACATCCATGGTTAACGAGGCGTCATTAATCGGTGGGAAAACCCCATCGGGGAAAGATGTCTGAACCGCTGAATAGTATGCCTTTTTCAGGATCCGATCGCGATATTCGTAGATGCCCACTTCGGGTTGTATGCGCTCCACCGCTTCCGCAAAGTAGAAGAAGGGCATGAGCGCATATCGGATGTAGTAAGGCCCTTCCATGTAGTACCCATCCGGTGAGAACAAGAGGTCAAGTTGCGCGAGAAATCCTCCCTTCCCATCTAGATCTGAGCCGTGCAGAGATTTCTCAACTAATGACAAATCTCCCAATACATACGCAATCATACCGACCGCGGCCACGGCCCAGGTTCCATGATTATGAATCCGGTCAAACTCCGCTTTGTTACGGACAAGAAACCAATCCGCCATGGGTCGAAAGATATTGCTTTCGAACCGGGCCCGCTCTTCTTCCGAGAGCCAGTCGTACACGCAATCGTAGGCAATACTGGTGTGTACAAGCCACACTTCCTCGTTGAGAGTCTGATGGAAAATTTTCCCTGGCTTCTGGTGATGTGCCAGCGGGTGTGGGCCAAGTGTCGGATATAGAATGGCATACATTTCCAGCATGTCGCGGACAAAAGCAGCGTATTTGTCCTCACCCGTAATACTGTAGAGCAGACCGGCGTAGCGCATTTCACGGTAGTTTTGCTTGTGCCGTTCATGCTCGTATCCTCCAGCTTCTCCGGGGTTGGGGACTTCCATGGGAATTGCGAATGCAGTTTCCATTGTCTCTTTTGCCAGAGTGATTGCCTCATCAAGCAGGGGGTAGTGTCCTTGTGCTTCTCGAATTGCGAGCGCTTCCTCCTGCGAAATGAAGATACCTGCATGCTGTCCCCAAGCGGTAACGGGTGCAGTGCATACAAGAAAAACAAATAACAGGAAACGTTGCATTAAGAAATCAATTTTTGGTTTGCAATCTGCAGGAAATATACTTGAAATATATCACATATCATACAACTTAATAGATTTGATTTGCCGGTCGGCCCATGAGGGGCGCAAGTGCAGTTTCAGCGAAGACCCTATTCCCAGAATTTACTCGGAGCGTGCACCTTTTCACACGGAGAGCTTAATGTGTGCGACAGGTTTTGTGTCAGATTATAGAGATTTCGAGAGAACCTCAGATTCAGGCCCTTGACAATGCTCGCGAGTTCATATTGAACCATGGAGATCCCGTCATTTTCAATTGGGAGTAGACGACGGGGCTCCGCTGGCATCCGTAATGTTTAATCACACAGGCGGGATCTCCAATGGGTGGGGTTCCCCCGGAACGCTGAGGGGAAACTTCTGTATATTTACGTATTGAGGTGTGTGGCCACTATTCTAAGGGCTTCTATGTTTTACATCTCCCTGAATCTGGACAGCAACGAACAACAAAAGTGTGGTACCATGAAACGATTTTCTTTCATCTTCGCATTGATTTTTGCCGCTCTGGCGGTAGTTCCTCAAAGTCAGGCACAACTTCGCAGAGCAAATCGGGCTCTTGAGCGGGGAGAAATCGAGGAGGCTATGAGTTTGGCGCAAGAGCTATTGGCGGACAAGCCGGATGATCATAGAACTTGGGATTTACTGGCTCGAGTTCACGATGCACAAGCCTCGCAAAGCTCTATGGATGAGTACCTGGGGCATATAGAAGCAATGACCGAGGCGTATCGAAAAGTTCTTGAGCTTGATCCCGGTGAAACCGACGGTGTGATCGGCCGATTGCAGATCTTTTATATGCAAACATTCAACGCGGGGATCACGGAATTCAACAATGCTCAGTCTGTGGCAGGTGATGATGTCCTGCAGGCGGAACATTTTCAGAATTCTGCAAGGCATTTTCAGGCGACCGCAATTGTCTTTCCAGATTCGTCAGGATCTTATGTAAACTGGGCCTACGCCCTACTCGGAGCTGGTGATAGTGATGCAGCGATTGAACCACTGAAGCTGGCACTTGAGAAAGGTGGTGCGGATCCCGAATTGTACAGTTTCTTGGCGCGGATCTACCTCACAAGTGACCGTGCTGCGGAGGCCGTACCTCTTCTGGAAGAGGCCAGTGGTCACTTTCCCAACAATGCCGAGTTGCAAAATTATCTGTTGAATGCATACTCAGAAACAGGACAGGATGATCGTGCACTGGAAACCTATGGCAATGCCGTTGCCAATAATCCAGAAAATTCGATCTATCGATACAACTATGGATCCCTGCTACTTCAGGCAGAACGTTTTGATGAAGCTATTGAGGAGCTTCGTGAGGCGACCATGCTGGACGAAGGATATGTTGACGCGTATTATAACTTGGGAGCTGCTTACATCAACAAGGCAAACGCGATTCAGCAGCAAATTAATGCCATGGATGATGATATGCGTGAACGGAGGGACGAACTTTCAGACGAAGAAGAAGCGGGTATTATGGCGGAGATAGATGTCCTTATAGCGGAGCGTAGAGGATTGTATGAGGAGTCAATCATACCGCTGGAAGCGGCGAAGGAGTACGCAGAAACGGAAGAGGGACGTTCCGTAGTGGCAATATGTGCAGCCTTGTTCCAGGCGTATGCCCAGACAGGTCAGGAGGATAAGGCGGAGTTAGTTGGTGAGTGTGCCGGTATGTAGTTCACGGAGGTGGCGAACATAGAGTTCCGCTACACTGGGCCAACTGAATTTTGCGGTGGTATGGTTGTGCGCCTTCTTCCGGGCTGTCGGGGAGGTGGGGTAGTTCAGGATGGCATTCTTGAAGGCTGAGGCATCGCCACTTGGCACAAGCCGCCCATTGACATCATTAGTAATGACATCCCGGATCCCTTCGAGGTTCGCAGCGATGGCCGGTGTGCCGGATGAACCAGCTTCCAGCATGACGACACCGAAGCCCTCCATATCTCCCTCAACAGGTAGATTCGGCATAATCAGAAGATCGGACTCGCCGTAGAGTTTTGCGAGATGTTCATCGGAGCAGCGGCCGAGTAGATGCACGCGCGCTTCAAGCCCACGTGCTGTGGCGGCGTGCTGGATGGCTTCTGACTCGGGTCCCGTACCGGCGATCCAGTATTCGATGTGTGACGGCAGCATTGGCAAGACTTGGTCGACAAACCAGGCAAACCCTTTCCGTTTTACCAAGCGACCGACGCTAAGTAGTTTTTGCACGCGGCCTTCACTCCCAGGTCCAACCGTATATCTTGATGTGGTGACTCCATTCGGAATAACTTGAATCCGTGATGGGGGCATGCCCCGTTTTTCGCATTCATGCCCGGTCGCTCGACTCACGGGCAAAACACAGTCAAGGGCCTTCAATGTACGGCGAACCTGTAGGGTCTGATAGATTCCTGGAAGGGTTACATCCCGGCCGTGTGCAATGGCAGCTAACTGAATGTTTGCAGCCGAGCTCTGTTTGCGTATGAGTGTCGCAAGAGCTCCCGTCACCATGGACGAAAACAACACAACATCGGTTTGTCCTTGTGAGGCGATCCGGTGCAGGCGAGCCGCTGTTACTGCAAGCCAGGGAGCACACTGAATATGATGCCACCTCCACGCACTGCGCAGCACCAACTGCCGATACTGTAGGTCATCTCGTTTTGCCAGCACATCCGAAAGCTCTACAGCAACGCGCTGCATGCCCCCGATACTCTCAAGGGGGCTATCCTCAGGGGGAAACGAGTGAGAAACAAATAGCAGACGCAAAACTAAGCAACCGCTTTCCGAATGCGTCGTCCAGATCCGGATGTGGAAAGAGCATCACCATGCTTTCCGGGGAATTCCCGCCAGATCTCTTGATAGTAGCTGGCTAGGTGGCCCATAATATTATTCCACTCGAAAGCCACCGCCCGCTCGCGGGCTGCTCTACCCAACGTTTTCCGCAGGTGATGATCAGAGATAAGCCGGCTTACGTGTTCAAGAAACGCCGAGGTATCCCGTGGGGGAGCCAGATAGCCAGTTTTGCCATCAAGGACGAGAAGGTCACTACCGCTCGCGTTGGCACATACCGTCGGAAGACCCGAAGCCATGGCTTCCAGGGTTACATTGCCAAAGGTTTCCGTGTCACTGGGGAACAGGAAGACATCACCGGACGCATATGCAGTGGCAAGTTCTTTTCCCTCCAGAGGGCCAGTAAACACCGTATCTTTGAGACGCTCCTTGAGTGTATCCTGTGCCGGGCCGTCACCGACGATCAAGCCCTTATGTGCAATTCCTGCCGTACTCAGATTTTCAAGCACGTCGGCAAAAACAGCTAGATTTTTCTCCCACACAAGCCGCCCGACGTAGGAAACCACCACGTCGTCATTATCAAAGCCTTGAGCTAGGCGCCATTTTTGACTTCGGTGATCAGGAGAAAACCGCAATGGATCTACGCCTCGTGCCCAGACCCGGATTCCACTTGTGATTCCGTGGGAACGCAACATGTCGCCAATGCTGGGGGAAGGAACGTAGATATGCTCAACCTGAGAATAGAACCAGCGTCCATACCGCCATGCTGTATCCTCCAGGAAATCCATACGGTAGAGTGGATTATACTCTGCAAAGTATTTCAGGTAGGCAGTGAAGTGCGTGTGAAAAGAGGATACGACGGGGACCTGACGGGACTTTGCCCACTTTAGCGCCTGTGCACCAGCGTAGTCCGGAGTAGCAATGTGAACTAGGTCAGGCTCAAATGCTTCCAGGCGGGACCATCCCTTTCTGGAAATGCCAACACTCAGGCGATAGTCACTTCGGCCGGGAACCGGAATGGACGGCACCGAAATCAGCGTACCGTTGTGAGAAAGAGCGGGCGGCTTGTTGGTGGTTGGAGCAAAAATAAGCACTTTGGCACCGCGGCCCTCCAGATAACGAACTAGGCGGTTGAGCGTCAGCGCAACACCATCCGAAATATGGTTATAGGCACCCGCGAATAATGCAATCCGCCTTCCGGCTACCGGTGCATGAACAGACACATCCGTAAATGGTGACATGAATCAAGCTCAAAGTAGAAAATTGCACACGTACCCAAGGGGGAGTCGCAACCAATTGCAAGAAAGTAACAGCAGGACTCAGGCGGGCACCTTTTTTAGTGCAAGCAAAGGAGCTAGAAAACGCCCAGTATGACTTTCAGGAACACGGATGACCTCTTCTGGGGTCCCGGAGGCAACAATGCGCCCACCATTTGAGCCGCCCTCGGGTCCTAGGTCAATGATATGGTCGGCACATTTGAGCGTATCCAGGTTGTGTTCTATGATGACAACCGTGTGTTTTGCTTCAACGAGTTGCTCAAACGCATGGATCAACTTCTGCACGTCTACAAAATGTAATCCAGTCGTCGGCTCGTCAAATATGTAAAAGACATGGTGATTGGGTTGCTGAACCAGGCAACTCGCCAACTTAATTCGCTGTGCCTCCCCGCCAGACAATGTGGGCGCAGGTTGTCCTAACTTCAGATAGCCGAGTCCAACGGTCTGCAGCGGCGAAAGCAGCCGACATAGGCGGGCATTGTCACCAAAAAACTCTAGCGCCTGATCGATAGACAGGTTGAGGACCTCGTGGATATTCTTTCCCTTGTAGAGCACGTGCAGTGCTTCGTCGCTGTAACGGGTACCGTTACATTCTTCGCAGGGAAGATGGAGATCGGCCAGGAACTGCATTTCCACAGTGACCGCTCCTTCACCATCGCATTCGGAACAGCGACCTCCTGGGATGTTGAACGAAAAAAATCCCGGTTGATAGTTGTGTAGTTTTGATTGGGGGGTTTGCGAAAAAAGGTACCGGATGATGTCAAAACCCTTCACGTACGTCACCGGATTCGAGCGTGAAGATCGCCCGATCGGTGATTGGTCAACAATCTGGACCGACTTGATGCTTTTGTGAACTCTCAGTGACTTACAAGGGAGAGAATCCGGGTTAGCAAATTCGGGGCTGAGCGTTTCTTTTAACCCTCTGTATAAAATTTCCTGGACCAGTGTGGATTTACCTGAGCCGCTGACTCCAGTCACACAGGTAATCAGTTCCAGGGGGAATTTCACATCAAGGTTTTTCAGGTTGTGGAGGGTTGCCCCCGTGATTTCAGCGACACGAGTCCAATCAGGTGGGCGACGTTTTTCAGGAACGGGAATCGATTCATTCCCGCTGAGGTAAGCGCCGGTCCTTGAATTTGCGTGCTCAAGCATCTCATTGATTGGGCCCTGGAAGATCAATTCGCCCCCCCGGTTTCCTGACTCAGGTCCCAGGTCAACGATATGATCTGCACTGCGGATCACATCCGGGTCGTGCTCAACGACGATCACGGTGTTCCCCAAATCACGCATGCGCTTGAGAATCGCAACCAGGCGCAACGTATCCCTTGGATGGAGCCCAATCGTAGGCTCATCAAGAACGTAAAGTGCTCCAACGAGAGCACTTCCGAGCGCTGTAGCTAAGCGGATTCGTTGACTCTCTCCCCCGCTGAGCGTCTCAGATAATCGTCCTAGGGTGATATACTCAAGGCCAACATCAATCAGGAAGCGGAGGCGTTTGCGGATTTCGTGGAGCAGGATCTCAGAGGCTTCCTGATCATAGCGGGAGAGCTCGAGATGATCAAAAAACTCTTTGGCCTCCTGTATCGTCATCTCAACCACTTGGCCAAGATGTTTGCCACCAATCTGTACATACAAGGCGTCTTGACAAAGACGTGCTCCGTTACATTGAATGCAATCACCGAAGCCCATAAACCGGGCATTGTGGAAGCGATGTGTTTTGCTGTAGGTATTCCGTTGTAAATACCGGAAGAAGCCAAAAACTCCCTTGTATGAGAATCCATCCCCATGCCATAAAACGTGCTTATGTTCTTCGGGAAGGTTCTCGTACGGTGCCTGGATGTCAATCCTCATCTTCTTTGCACACCGAAGCATGCCGTCTCTGAATTCACCCCAGCGAGATCCTTCGAATGCCTTCAGAGCTCCTTCAAGGAGAGACAGCTTTGGGTCAGGGATGACCAGATCCTGGTCCACGCCCTTCGATCGGCCATACCCATTACAAGAGGGGCAGGCGCCCAACGGGCTGGTAAAGGAGAACATTTTCGGGTGTGGCTTCGCAAAAGTCATCCCATCCAATTCAAGCCACTTGCAGAAATCTAGTCTGGATTCGAGAAGATCCCGTGAGGTTGCCGAGGGGACGAAGACAGAACAGTCCCCATGCCCTTCACGGAACGCCAACTCAACCGAATCGGCGATACGGCTTGTCGCCTTCTCATCATCTTTTCTGATCGTCAGGCGGTCAAGTAGCACCCAAGTCAAACTTAACGGGACCGGAAGATCGTCAGGCCCCGATTTTGTCAGGTCAAACAGGTTAATTCTTTTCCCTTCGGAGAGATAAAGTAGTCGATGGAAGCCTCTCTCCAGGAGGATATCCAAAGGAGGAGAACTGGAGTCACTATTTCGGGCGGGAAAGGTTAAATAGAATCGCGTGCCGTCGGGTAAGCTGGTCCGAAGGGTATTGGCGACGGAACGAGGGGTATCCCGGGTAACCACATTCCCGCTGATCGGAGAGACGATCTTGCCGATCTGGGCATAGAGCATACGGAGATGGTCATAGATTTCGGTTTGTGTGGCTACCGTTGAACGCGGGTTTTTCGAGAGCATGCGTTGCTCAATGGCGATGGCTGGTGCAAGCCCTGTAATAAAATCTACATCGGGCTTATCCATTCGCTCCAGAAACTGGCGCGCGTAGGAGCTCAAGCTCTCCATGTAACGTCTTTGGCCCTCTGCAAAAATAGTATCAAAGGCCAGGCTTGACTTGCCAGAACCGGAGGGACCGGTTACGACCACGAGGCGGCGCTTCGGCAAGGCCAAATCAAAGCCCTTTAAGTTATGCTGACGGGCCCCCCGGACCGTGATGTAGTCGCGGGGACTCAAATGAGGCATACGAATTTGAGATCAAACTCTTTTTTACGCACATTCAGGCAACTTGCTCTCGGAACCGTGTGGCAATGCATCTGTAGCAAGTGACTGCCGGTACGAGTGCACACTTTACTATATGATTTTTGTTAATCCGCTGGTCTTAATAGGATTGGTCGCAGCGGTTCTTCCCTTACTCGTGCACCTGTTCAATTTCCGGCGGCCGAGGCGTCTGGAGTACAGTTCGCTTGCCTTGCTGCGGTCCATCCAGCAAATGGCTGTACAGCGAGTGCGTATCCGCAACTGGCTGCTCCTTGTTTTGAGGACATTGGCACTATGTGCTCTGGTTTTTATGTTTGCGCGCCCAACGCTGATTGGATCCTCCAGCACACAGTTTTTTGGGCGTTCGAGTGTCTCGATGGTACTGGCGATTGATGCATCCTTGTCCATGATACAGCGGGACTCTGAGGGAACACGTCTGGACCAAGCAAAAGCGATGGCCCAGTCTATCGTGCAGTCAGCTGCCCCAGGGGATGAGATTTTTATCATGCGGTCAGATGCGCAGCAGCTTGAACCCCCAAACGATTTGATGGAGTTGCAACCAACTTACGCGACCATAGCAGCGGTCTCAGCGATACGGCAGGCAGCCGAGCTGCTGGGTCAGGAGGCGACGCATCTAAACAGGGTCGTCTATTATCTGGGAGATCTCCAGGAGTCCACGTTGATGGATTCCCTGCAGACATCCCTGCAGGAGGGCGTTCGTGTGATGCTGATTCCTGTTGGTGGAACGGAAGTGAGGTCCAACGTGGGAATTGCCGATGTACGGGTTGTCAGCCGGATTGTGGATCCGGGTACACCCGTTGCGGTTGAGGCGACCGTGGTCAATCATGGAGCCTCACCAATTGATGACTACGCCGTGAGTTTGTATCTAGAAGACAAGCGGGTTGCGCAAACTAGCGTTGCACTTGCACCTGAGGTGCCGGTCCGTGTATTACTTCGAGGAGCAGCAGAGACACGGGGATGGATTGCAGGCTATGTGGTGACAGAGGATGATGGGTTGGCAGAGGATAACCAGCGTTATTTCACGCTCAACGTACCGGAGCGAAGGGATATCCTGGTGGTACATGGTCGTCAGGCGCAGACAAGTCATGTGGAACTGGCCCTTTCTCTGCGGAATGAATCCGGTGGACTGCAGACAACGAAAATCCCACAGCGTGGATTGGCGGCTGCGCCCCTGAGCCAGTACTCAGCAATCTTTCTGATCGGACCGGATGAGCTGAGTAGTGGGGAAGTTGGTAGACTTGATCAGTATGTTCAGGATGGAGGTGGATTGCTGATTTTTCCAGGTGTAGATCCGGCTCCGGTGAACATTCTCATGGAGGCGTTTGATGCAGGGCGTGTAGCGATTCAGGAGCAGGAGACTTCCATTGAATTGGCAGATTTTGAGCACCCGCTGTTTGAAGGGGTCTTTACGGCTTCAGAGCGTACCCAGAGATTAGAAGCGGTACGTGTTCACCGCACCGCACAATACGTGCCAGGAGCCGCCGCAGAGCAGACCTTGGTCACGCTTCTGGGCCAGGTCCCGCTCTTACAGGAAATCCAGTATCAGAATGGTCACATACTCTTCCTGGCGGTCGCGCCGGAGTTGTCATGGAGTGATTTGCCGGTCCGCGGCTTATTTGTTCCACTGATGTACCGGGCAGCACATTATCTCTCCGCCGGGGGATCCGTGCAGGGTGAAGAAGTCCTAGTTGGTGAACAGGCTACGATCAGGGTCGCTGCGGTACAGGGGCAAATCACACTGGAAATGCCGGATGGAACCGAACAAATACCGGCAGAGCGCCAAGTCTTTGGTGCAAGCCTGATTGAGTTTGAAGCGGATTCACCGGGGATTACGCAGGTACGGGTGGAAAATCACCCTGTACGGCTTGTCAGTATTGGACTTGATCCCAGGGAATCCCGTTTATCTTATGCAGTACCGGGAGAGGCTGGCGATCTACTTGAAGAAGCGCTAGGTGCTCCCGTTGATGTCCTAGAGGTTGATTCTCAGGACGACGGTGCGATGAGGCAGGCACGCGTAGGCGTAGAGCTTTGGCGTCACTTTTTGGTACTGGCGCTTCTCCTTCTGGCAGCAGAAATGATCCTGGCCTCACATTGGCGGAGTCGTTAAAGTATGGGACGGAAACTACATATTACAGGTGAGCCGCACAAGGAGACGGTCCTGCTGGTAGGTGCGGTACACGCAAAGGGCAGTGGAGACGATTCTCTTGATGAGTTGGCACAACTGGCGGAAACGGCTGGCGCATCCGTAGCCGGTCGTGTGAAGCAGGTCCTGCAAAGACCGAATCCAGCGACCTATATCGGCTCGGGAAAAGTCGAAGAGATTGCAGAGATCGTGCAAAACGAAAAAATTAACGCCGTGTTGTTTGATGACGAGTTGAGCCCAAACCAGGTCCGAAACCTCGAGCGATTAATTGGCTGCAAGCTCATTGACCGATCCCAACTCATTTTGGATATTTTTGCAAAGCGGGCGAAAACGGCGATAGCTAAAACCCAAGTCGAACTGGCACAACTGGATTATCTGCGTACACGGTTGACAAGGCAGTGGACACACCTCTCAAGGCAACAGGGAGGGATCGGGACACGAGGCCCCGGAGAGACCCAGATTGAGACGGACCGCAGACTGATCGGGCAGCGTATGGCGACGCTCCGCGAACGCCTGAAGCGAATAGATCAGCAGCGCAGAACCCAAAGAAGACGAAGAGCAAAATATTGCAGAATCGCTCTTGTAGGCTACACGAATGCAGGAAAATCCACCCTGATGAACGCCCTTTCTCAAAGTGGAGTTTTTGCAGAGGATCGGCTTTTTGCTACCCTGGACGCAACCACGCGTCAGTGGCCACTCTCCAGCTCAACGACAGTACTGCTCTCGGACACCGTTGGATTCATCCGCAAACTGCCACATAAACTGATTGAGAGCTTCAAGAGCACGCTTGACGAAGTGCGACAAAGTGATGTGTTACTTCATGTGATCAGTGCTGCGCATCCAGGTTTTGAAAGTCAGATGACGGTTGTGCGCCAGACGCTGCAGGAAATCGGTGCTCTGGAGATCCCTACCCTGCTGGTCTTTAACAAGATTGATGCACTGGAAGCACCCTCGGAAATTTTGCCTGCTTTGAAACGTGATTACCCGGAAGCAATCCCGATTGCTGCTTTACGCGGAATCGGCCTGAATACCCTGACCAGTCGTGTTGAAGACATGGTTCGGGGAACACAGGTTGAGGATTCCGCCTTGATCCCGGTCACCGATGGTCGCACTTTGGCAGAGATTCGGCGACTAGGCGAGGTGCTCAGTCAGGAACTGGTCCAGGTGAGCAGCAATGGGGAGCTCGCCAGCGAAGAGGCACTTCATGTGCGTTTCCGTATTACAAATGACAAGTCGGATGAGCTTATGCGCCTGCTTGCACCCCACAGAGGATTGAAGCGGCTCTCCGGGGAGGCCTGATCACAGTGCAGTTTCTAGAAAAGATATATCAGGGTTGCGGGGCTTTAACAACGACTTTACGGGGGATTTTTGAGAAGTCGAGGAGAGCATCTCTGAGGAACAAATGCAGCGTGGAATAGTTACTTCCGTGTTGCTGGTACGGTGGAAAGCCTCCATCTTTGTGGTGGTACCGGCCCATTATGCAGTAGAAATCCGATGTTACCGTTCGGTGGATTTGATTCCAAAAATTAATGCTTGTGCAATCGGATTAGACTTGTCTCTCGCGTCCTCCTATTTTGTTCAATGATCGCGAGTTGCTGCCTGTATCCAACAGACAACGGTAGGGGTTGACAATAAAGGAAGCCCCATTAGGGTATCCATGAAGAAATCAGAATATAGTGCTGGAAATATTCAGGTCCTTGACGGCTTGGAGGCGGTGCGTAAGCGCCCCGCCATGTATATCGGGGATGTCAATCTCCGCGGACTTCATCACCTAGTTTACGAGGTCGTTGACAATGCGATCGATGAAGCACTGGTGGGGCACTGCGACCATATAGAAGTTCGTATCTGCAAGGATGGATCAATTGAAGTCAGAGATAATGGCCGGGGCATCCCGGTCGGGATGCACCCGGAGCAGCAAAGACCAGCACTGGAAGTCGTGATGACGGTGCTGCATGCCGGCGGCAAATTC
>JAPPBZ010000038.1:1401-12843 GCA_026702635.1 Bacteroidota bacterium | reverse complement strand
GTGCCCACGCCCCGGACAATGGCGGCATGTCTAGCATTGGACAGCGTCACCTGAAACGTCTCCTCCGGTTCTGCGTCAGCGTCATCCACTACTTGCACGACAACCAGGCCTTCGGTGGTCCCCTGCTCAAAGATGACAATTCCCCGGGAGGCCCCGTAGTCGGATGACGCACTGGCGGTCTCATCCGAGGATGCAAACTGGACTGTCACCACCGTGGAGCTTGCCCTATTGAGCCGGACCGGCAGCATCAGGGAACCCGCATCCTCGGATGCACTCCCATCATAGATACTCACCGTGAGCGGCACATCATCATCCTGAATCGTTCCCCGGCCTTCGCCATCTTGGATGCCAGTTCCCGACAAGCGTACCAGGAAGGTCTCGGTGTTTTCGTTTTCCAGGTCATCTAGAATCGGAACCTGGATTTCTTGGCGCAGCGCTCCGGGCGCAAAGGTTACGGTTCCTGTAACCGACTCATAGTCATCTCCGGCCTCAGCCGTCTCATCCACTGTTGTGTAGGTGAAGGTCCGTGGAGTGCTGACCAGGCCGCTCAATGTCACTGGGAAGACGGCTGCTGCGGTAGATTCGTTCACCTCTACATCTTGGATGCTCACCGTTACCGGATCCTCATTGTCCACAATGGTGCCGAGTGCCTCGGATTGTTCCAGTACACCGTTCTGCGCACCTGTCAACTCGACCCGAAACGTCTCGTCTCCTTCAAGGACCTCATCGTCGATAATCTCCACCTCAATGAACTGTATGGTTTGTCCCGATGAAAATCGCAGCGGGCTTGGGGTCCGCACCTGGTAGTCCAGCGAGGCTTCTGCGCTCTGGTCTGCGACGGTGAAGCTTACCTCGGTATCACGCCCCGGCGCCGCAAGACTACGTGTCACCGCGAACCGAGCCGTTCCCGTATCTTCCTGCACGGTGAGCGAACTCACGACACCGACGGCAGGTAGATCGTCATCCCGGATCGTCCCCGTGGCCACCGCATTTGACAACAACGCATGCTCGGGCTCGGACAACCGTAATAGAAAGGTCTCATTCAGCTCCTCCACGGTATCATCGATAATCGGAACCAACACCTCCCGGCTCACATCTCCTATTGGAAATATCAGCGTACCACGCTGGGGAGTATAGTCGTCGGTGGCCGTGGCCGTCACAGGTACGGTCTCATACGCGACCCGCACCACCTGGGCCGGGTGGGGCGTATCCAATTTCACAGTAAACGCCAGTGCCGACTCACTCTCGCTCGCAGAGGCATCGAATACTTGCAACCGGTACACATCGTTATCTTCAATCGTCACCGTCGCCTCGCTTTGATCCAACACTGCATCCGCCAGGTCCGACAATTGGACTAGGAACGTCTCCGTTGACTCCATGAACAGATCATCTATGATCGGAACTTCAATGACTGCAGTCGTACTCCCCGCAGCGATCTCAAGCGTGCCATGAGACGACGTATAGTCCAGCCCTTCCGAGGCGGTCTGTGGGGTTGTCCGATACGTCACGCTAAGCTCGGTCGGCGCCGCGGGCGTCACGTCTATCTGCGCCCGGGCCACTCCTGCATTTTCCTGAACTGTCAGGTCCCGGATCGATAGGGATAATGGGTCATCGTCATCCAGAATCATGATCTCATCCCCCGTTACCGTCAACCCACTGATTGAGGTATATCCCGTAACAAGAATTGTCTCATCCGACTCGTCCAACGTATCGGGGGTCGGGGTCAGTGTGAAGACCCCAGTGCTGGACTGCTCACCCGATGCAATTGTTAGCGTAAACTGATCCACCGATGAAAAATCACTCTCTTCAGCAGCAGTGCCTTCCCCGACTTTGACCGTCACCTCAATGTCGGTGTCCCTCGCGACATCTAGTGTCGCCGTCACCATCATATTCGTACTGCCGGCGTCTTCGGTCACCTCGGAAGGGGTGACTTCAAGCGTGATACCTTTGGCCACGTCGTCATCGGTAATCGTTAGCGTTACATCCGAGGGATCCGTAACCCCTTGTGTATTCTGTGCCGTGCCACCGACCCGAAATGTCCTGTTCGGCGCATCTACCTCATTGCCCACCGCCGTGATCGTCACTGTTCCCGTACTGGTAGTAGCCCCCGCAGCAATCGTGAGCGTCGTGTTTGAACTCAACACATAATCGCTGGTCATAGCAGGACGATTCGGGTCCACCGACACCTCAACTGTCGTCGTTGCGCTGGACTTTGCATTCAGCGTCGCCGTGACCGTCGCAAGCCCATCCGTTTCCACAATGGTTGCTGGTGTTAACACTAGAGTCACTTTTGGAGACGGATTCGTGTCAATGATCGTGAGCGCAGTTCCGGCCACAGCCAGCCCCTCCACCGGCGTTGCCCCCGTAACCAGGACCGTTTCATTAGGCTCGTCAATGTTATCCAGGGTCGGAGTGAAGGCAAACGTTCCGGTCCCGGAAATCTGATTCGCCGAAATTGTAAGATCAAAGGAAGACACTGCACCGTAGTCGATGCCTTCCACAGCGGTGCCATGTCCGATTGTAACCGTTACCTCAGTGTCAGTGCCTCGCGCAGCATCCAGCGTCGCCGTCACAATTACATCCGTGCTTCCCGCACCTTCCTTCACTTCAGAAGGGGTGACTTCAAGGGTGATCCCAGTGACCTCGTCATCATCGGTGATCGTCAGCTTTACAGGATCTGGATCGACAACTTCTTGTGAATTCACCGCCGTGCCACGGACCTGAAATGTCTTGTTCGGAGCATCCACCTTATTGTCCAGCGCTGTGATCGTCACTGTTCCCGTACTGGTAGTCGCCCCTACGGGAATCGTAAGCGTCGTGTTTGAACTCAAAGTATAATCACTGGCCGTTGCAGGAGAATTCGGGTCCACCGACACTTCGATCGTCGTCTCCGTTCCGGTTGCTGGGCTCATTGTGGCCGTGACAGTACTGATTCCGCCAGCCTCATCAATAGTAGAGGGCGCTAACACCAAGGTCACCTTTGGAGTCGTACAGGGTACAAAATCCTCGTGACTCTCAATGGTGATCTTCCCTTCATTTACCAGATCAACGATCGTTTGAGGTAGGCAATAAAGGGGGGTGTCAAAAAGTGACACACGTAGCTCTGATTTAATATTCTCAAAGATATTCTCAGGCAGGGCGTTGAGACGAAGAATGCTACTTAAGTTCAGATCACTCAAGCTGGAGAGATCCTCAAAGAGATCCTCAGGCAGGCTGGTGAGATAAGCGTAGTAGTCTATATGCAGGTTTTGCAAATTGGAGAGACCGTCAAAGAGATCTTCAGGCAGGCTACTGAGATCATTGCCGCCTATGTACAGATGTTGCAAGTTGGATAGACCGTCAAAGAGATCTTCGTGGAGGCTGCTGAGATAATTGTAGTCTATGTGCAACTGTTGCAATGCCGAGAGATCTTCAAAGAGATCTGGATGCAGGCTGATGAGCTTAGTGTTAACGCCCAAATTCAACGTTTTTAAGCCGGAGAGGCCGTCAAAGAGATTCGGGTCTAGGCTGGTGAAATCATTGCGGTCTATGCGCAGATTTTGCAAGCCGGAGAGGCCGTCAAAGAGATTCTCATGCAGGCTGCTGAGACGATTAAGGCGTAAGCTCAGCGTCGTTAAGCTGGATAGATCGTCAAAGAGATCCTCAGGCAGAGCAGTGAGATCATTGTGGGTTAAGTCCAGCCATGCTAAACCGGAGAGACCGTCAAAGAGATCCTCAGGCAGAGCGGTGAGATCATTGTAGGCTAAGTTCAGCCATGCTAAACCGGAGAGACCGTCAAAATCATCTTCATCCAGTGATGTGATACCCTTTTTACTTAGATCCAATCTAGTTATGCTTGATAGTTGGGCTGGGGTAACTCCGTCACAAGTCAGACCACTTACATTTACTCTTAGAAGTATTTCTGTTTGCACTTCAGACGTTCGGTCACAAATGTTAACCGTCGTCTGGGCCTGAGTATCAAGTGCAAAGAAAAACAAGAGAAAACCGATTACCACACCTAAGGTAGATGAAACGCCCCCCTTTATCTTACACATAATGCTCAGTCCGCGGATGCCCTGATGTCCCATAGTTAGTTGGGATTTAGGGGGAAGTTGTGAGATTATACGAGTGTATTGATTTGTAGTCTGAAGCTGTTGTTTCAGTGCCCGAATCACGGCCCCCATTGTCAGTTTTACGGAATTGTATTCAGGGATCGTTGTTCAATGTCCTAGCACGCGGAGGCAATTCATAATAGGCACGGATCCGAGTTACACTATCGGGTGAGTCTAATGAATGTGTGATAAATGAATGTGTGGTACGTGCAAACCGGACGCTGATACTTTCGATGATGTTCATAGTTCGAAGTTGAACGTGCAGCGGCTTGGAGATCCCCAGTTTGTGGAGGATAAGCGAATTCTTCCGGTCCCTCGTTTAAGCTGGCCACTACCTTCAGACATTGAGATTACAAGAGTTGATCAGTGCGATCAATTTCTTTTGCTTTTGCATACGTACGCGCTGTATAGGCAGCTTCCATTTGTTTCTTGACCGGTTTGGGTAAGGTCAGGACCTTGGACCCTAGAGGCGACATTATTGCACTTGCATCACTGACATCCCTGAATCAGCACCTGATCTCCAGAGGCCTCTCGCACTCCGTTGCCCAATCTACTGGAGTCATCCAGCAGCACCAGCAACCACAGCCCGGAAGCCGCGACCTACAGATTCTGGAGTAATGTAGCCACGTACGCATGGGCTTCGGTTTTTGACTTGATGAACCCGAGAGTCTCGTTCTGTCCTTGACAAAGCTAGAACGTCAAGCGCCGGACATACTGCAATGCCAGAATACTAGAGTGAATAGGAGTAAATCAACCCGTTTCATGATTGCGGGGTATACACGATCTTGTATCTTTCAGGATATGCAGACACGATGGGCTCATTTTCCAAGAACGGCAATTCCTGCAGTCCTCTCCTTGATGCACTCTGGGAAGACTATTCGAAGTCGTCGAGCGTACACATAATTCATTCATCCAGCCAATGAATTTTCAATCGAAAGAGCAGTTTGATGCGATCGTAGTTGGTTCTGGGATGTCAGGTGGGTGGGCTATGATGGAGCTCTGTCGACTTGGTCTAAAGACGCTGGTTTTGGAACGGGGGCGACTCGTCCGGCACATCGAAGATTATACTACGGAGCATAAACATCCATGGGAATTACCACATCGGGGCAGGGTGCCTCCGGCTACGGCCCGCGAGCACTACCCGATTCAAAGTAAGACCTATGTATTCTCCGAGAGTGTGCGCCATTATTTTATGCGTGATTCGGAACACCCCTATGTCCAAGAACAGCCCTATACCTGGATTCAGGCGAATGTGGTCGGCGGTCGATCCATACTGTGGGCGCGGCAGAGCTATCGGCTCAGTCCCATGGATTTTCTGGCAAATCTTGAGGATGGACATGGGATTGATTGGCCGATTCGATATGAAGATCTAGCGCCATGGTATGATCATGTCGAGAGAACGATTGGTGTGAGCGGGCAGGCAGAAGGGTTGCCTCATTTACCAGATGGGATTTTTCAGAAACCCATGGATATGAATGTGGTGGAGCGGATGTTGAAAGCGCGTATAGAGGCGCACTTCCCGGGACGAACGGTTACCATAGGAAGAACAGCTACTCTCACGGAAGCCATAGGAAATCGTCTTGCCTGTCATTATTGTGGTCCATGTGAACGAGGATGCTCCACCAGTTCCTACTACAGTACGGTGAGCGTTGCGCTCCCTAAAGCACAGGCGACCGGGAATCTCACACTTCAACCCGACAGTCTGGTATGTAAGGTGAATTATGATGAGACGACTGGCCAAGCTACAGGTGTAGATGCAATCAATCAAAAAACTGGAGAGCGGAGGACATTCAATGCACGTGTGATCTTTTTATGTGCGTCCTCAATGAATACGGCACGCATTATGCTGCTTTCCAGTAGTCGCAGTTTCCCAGATGGGATTGCAAATACCAGTGGAGCCTTGGGGCATTACCTCATGGATCATCATTATCATGTTGGGGCGAATGCGGTATTTGAGGGATATGAGGATCGATATTATCAGGGCAATCGCCCAAATGGAATTTACATCCCAAGGTTTCGAAACTTGGGGCCGCAGACGCATCATCCTGCATTTGTGCGAGGGTATGGATTTCAGGGTTCAGCGAGTCGACAGGGATGGGGGCGCGGTCATAGTATGACTGGTTTTGGAGCAGAATTTAAGCATCGCCTTCGCAGGCCGGGGAATTGGGGCGCGGGATTGGGAGGATTTGGTGAAACCCTGCCACGCTATGATAACTATTGTGAGTTGGATGCAATTGAGCGTGATCAATGGGGGCTGCCTGTACTTCGGTTCCATGTAACCCGGGACGACAATGATCGAGCGATGCGAAAGGATATGATGGAGACGGCTGCAGAGATGCTGGAAGCCAGTGGAGCCAAAGAGGTCACTCCCTACGATACGTGGCAGGATGCACCTGGTCTTGGGAATCACGAAATGGGAGCTGCCCGAATGGGGCGTGACCCTGAAACCAGTGTATTGAATGCATACAATCAGTGTCACGATGTCCCCAACCTGTTTGTGACCGACGGTGCATGTATGACATCCTCAGCCTGCCAAAACCCTTCGCTCACCTATATGGCTCTGACTGCGCGTGCCTGTGATTATGCGGTAGGGAAATTGAAAGAGGGACTATTGTAAATGAATCCTTGAACATGGCATCCTATAAAGTCATTGCCTGTATGCTGTCGGAAGATGTGATGGAGCGTCTTCGGGGTCGTTATTCTGTCTCGGTGCGACACCTGAAGGCGTTCATTCCCGATGAGGATCTGCGTGAGGTACATGCGGTTGTAACAACGCCGTATGACCACGTTGATGCCGTATTCCTTGATCGTGCCCCCAACCTCAAAATCATAGCGCAGTTTGGAGTCGGAACCGACAATATTGACCTTGAGGCGGCACAAGCACGCGGAATCGTCGTCACAAATACTCCCGGAGTCGTCGTATCTGCGACCGCTGAGATGGCTCTTGCGCTGATGCTGATGGTTACTCGCCGATTTAAAGAAGCGGAAGGAGTTCTTGGTCGGGGGCCTGAAGCGATGCCACTTGGATTTGAGCTCTCCGGTAAAACACTCGGCATCATTGGCATGGGGCAGATCGGAGCTGCTGTTGCACGCCGGGCACACGCATTCGGGATGAAAATCTATTATGCCAACCGTAGGCGGGCCAATCCGACGATTGAGCGCGAAACTACAGCCGTACGACGCACACATGAGGAACTGTTCGAGATCAGTGATGTGCTCTCGTTGCACTGTGACCTCAATGCAGATAGCCGCCATTTGGTTCATGCAGCTTCATTAGAGCGTATGAAGAGTTCTGCCGTCCTCATCAACACGGCACGTGCTGAAGTCGTTGATGAGGTTGCTTTGGCACATGCATTGATATCGGGACAGCTTTGGGGGGCAGGATTGGACGTATTTAGTTCAGATCTCCCCGAAGTGATCCGTCGCCACCCAAGGGTGGCACTGACCCCACATTCGGGAACAGCGACAACACAAACACGCGAAGCAATGTCGAACATGGTAGTTGATTCAATTACTGCCTGTCTAACACAAGATGATCGGATCCCGAATCGCAAAGTTTGAAATACTGGTTTGTTGGTTTGTGATTTTTTGCATCCCACCAGGAGTTACTTGGGGACAAGTAGACACGCTGGATGTTGCGGGTATTCTGGAATATCTCTCAGAGGGAAATGCAGAGGCATTAGTGAGTCATGCAGAGGGTTATTTGGAACTTGCACTGCTGGAGCAGCCTCGTCGCTATACCCGTTCCCAGGCACTCTATGTTTTGGAAAAATTCTTTCGTCAATATTCGCCTGACGGATTTAGGCTTGACCACAGTATGACCCAGGGCGAAGAATGGTGGCTTACAGGATCCTATTCCGTACGCGATGAGCGTCAGGGCCTCCGCTTCTATTTGCGTTTTGGGGGGATCTTTCCAGAGTACAGGCTCATGGCAATACAAGTTATCCGTTCCTGATGCAGGTCCTGCCGCGACACAGGGGTTTTGTTGGGGTTGCAGTTGTATTTCTGTTGGTGATTCTGCTGGCCTGGATTGGTCAGCAGGTGCATGTTGGGCTTGTGGGGCAGGGGAGTGAACTGCGTCAACAGGAAGCGGTCACTGCTTCGAGAGAACTGATTGAGTCTGAATTTTCGAATACTCAGAAAGCAATGAAGGTCATTGCTTCTGAAGCGGTTCGGCTGACTTCAAATCATACGTTACCGCTGGAGAGTATCCCTTCTGCCACACTGATTCAAGAGTTGGAGAGTATTCGACTTCCGGATCAATGGTCCTTGTCCATTTATGACATGGAGATGCGGCTGATTGCATGGCAGGGGGAGAGCATCCCATTGGTGGAAGAGCCACCAGTGAATCATGCCGATTGGAGGATTATAAGGGATAATGACTGGCGCACCGCACTGGTTCTCTGGGAGCCACTCATCGTAGGGGATGCGATGATTGGTAAGATACGTGTGACACAGAATCTCTTTTCAAGGGCTCCCGTACATAATTCGGTTCTGGAAGATTATGACATTGTAGATACCTGGAGGCGTCGCGCGAGATTGGACATTCAAGTGGCTTATGGGGATACGATTGGGGAAAATCTACTTCAATCTCCAGGCGGAAAGCCGCTTGGAGCCTACGTCATTACGCCGCCTTCTGAGGCCAAATTGATCGCTGCAACGGCGGTATTTTACGGCAACTTGATGGCCTTGGGTGGGACATTGTTGGTATTGTGGTTTCTATGGGGAATTTGGCGATGGTGTCACGCGAACTTGAGCTTGACTCGCCTAGTAGTCTTTGCAGCCGCACTGGGGCTGGGCCGTTTTATTTGGCTATACCTGGAAGTACCGGCAAGGTATCAGACAGGTAAGGCTCCGCTGAGTCCACTGTTCGATCCGGTACATCTGGCCTCCACACTAGGAGGCGGACTCATGCGCACAACGGGGGACCTGTTCATCAGCTCGTTGTGTATTTTCATTTTGGGCGTGGCAGCGCTCCGATATGCCCACGCATGTTCGAAGCCGCCCGACAATCATCAGGGCATTGTATGGATCCGTTTAGGAGTTGGGATCTTGGTCGGCTTGACACTGGCCTCAGTTTTGGTGGCTGTCTTGCATGCCAGCGTATTGGATTCTACACTCAGCTATATAGGGCGCAGTGAGTTGGTTCCAAGCTCTCTGGAATTGGTTGTGTATGCGTCTCTGGTTCTTTTGGCATTGGGGATTGTTCTGATCGTGTCTGCCGGCCTCACCACGGGTCTCAAAATGAAGCCAAGTCGTATTTGCCTGGGGGTTTCAGGTGCGGTAACGGTGGTGATGGTGATGGTATTGGACTGGCTTCAATGGAGTCCCTGGATATTCAGTTTGAGTTTGATGATCGCATGTCTGTACACTGCCGTATGGGCCACGAAAGCGGATATATATCTTTGGCTTGCAGCTAGACGGGCAGTCCCTGCCGCATTAGCACTTTGTTTGTTGCTGTACCCGGTGTACTATGATGCCCTGAACCAACGTAAGCAGGACCGCGTTGCGCATGCAGTGTCCACCTTTGATCAGGTGGGTAGTCCAGAAGTATCTCTAGCGGTTCGTGAAGTGGTAGAGGAAGCGCTACGTAATCCTCGAATTCATGAACTGGTTGTGTCCGGGGGAGATCTTGAGGCGGAAGCAGAGAAGTTACTGAGTGGATCTCTTCTTTCTTTGCTTGGGGCATACGATGCCAGTGTAACCTTTTTGTCTGCAAACGGTGAAGAACTACACAGTAGTGGCAGTGCCACATTGTCTTCCGAGGCCACTCAGGACCTCCTGATAGAATTAAGTACAGGAATTGAATTACAGGCCAGTAATTATACATTTGTTGAACCTCAATCAACGGGCGCTGCCCGATATCAATATGCAGGACTTGCCGCAATCGGAGAGGGTTGGGTTTTGGTTCGGGCACAACCGCATATCGTGCCCGAAGAGGCGAACACCCCTCTTTTGCGAATCCTGTCAGCTTCGGGTTCCCCTGATCTATACCAAGATTTGTCTCTGGCTTCCTATCGTAGTGGGCGGTTGGTGCACACGTTCGGGGATCGGTTTTCCAAATATCAACTAGATCCTGAAGTTGCCTCGGACGTAACCCGGAATGAATCATTATGGAGGCAAGGATCTGCGGGAGAGAGTAGCAGATACCTCACCTATTATCTCCGCAGAGACGATCATGTTGTCGCAGCACGAATGACCATTGATGGAGCGTTTGATCATCTTTACTATCTCCTTCGACTGGTTGTTGGCGGGTTGATCCTGTGCATTCCATTTTGCACGTTCGGGTATGTGATACAGTGGAAGACTGGCCTCATCCCCCGGGCGCGTCTGAGGTATCAAGACAAGGTGATGAATGCGTTCCTCTTACTTGGAGTCATTGCTGTCATCCCAGTTGGGATTGCCGGATACAATGTAGTTACGGAAGAAAATGAAAAAGCGCTTCAAAGTTGGCTCCGCCAACATCTGGAGCGTGTTGAGTCAACACTCGTACCTGACGGGAGGATCGGAGGAAACAGTGTCGCAGCTCTTGAGCGCAGTAATATTGATTCTTTATCTGCCCGCGTTGGATTAGATCTAAATCTTTATCGTGGTACACGGCTTGTTGCAGCAAGCCGCCGTCAATTGATTGATGATCGTATTGTGGACATACGGCTTCCAGCGGAGGTTTTCAGTGCTATTTATGGGGGTGCGGAGCGGTTTACTTTCGTAGATCACAAACTAGGTGAGTTTGAATACACGGCGGGCTATCGTGCCATTCTAGATTCAAATGGAAATCCTGCGTACGTTCTGTCTGTGCCTACCCTACCGGAAGCGGAGCGGATTGAAGAAGAGCGTGCGCGAACGCTCGCGTATCTGTTTGGCGCAATGCTGGGTTTGGGAATTCTGGTGATGTTCACTGGATCCGTGCTTGCTCGTGCACTTGCCCGGCCGATTGCAAGGCTGCAGCAGGGACTGGAAGAGGCTGCGCAAGGAAAATTTGAACGAGTACTACCGGTAGAGTCACGCGACGAGGTCGGGGCACTGGTCAATACTTTTAATACGATGCAGGGGCAACTCTCAGAGAGTAGGCAGAAGTTGGCCAGACAACAGCGCCAGTTAGCCTGGAGAGAGATGGCTCGCCAGATCGCCCACGAAATTAAAAATCCACTTACACCGATGAAGCTGTCAATCCAGCATTTACAGCGTTCACTCGGAGACAAGGATCCGTCCCGGTTCAAAAAGCAGTTCCAGCGCACGACCGCTACGCTCATCGCACAGATTGACTCATTGGCCCATATTGCCAACGAATTTTCCTCTTTTGCCCGGTTACCCAGACGGACAGTGGTCACACGGGACTTGCGAAGGGTGA
>JAPPBZ010000038.1:0-1391 GCA_026702635.1 Bacteroidota bacterium | reverse complement strand
GACGGAAAGTGGTAACACTGGACTTGCGCAGGGTGATGAGCGAAGCGCATGCTCTGATGCAGGCAGAGGCATCTGCTGCAGTGACGTTGGACTTACAACTTCCTGACATCCCACTGACCGTTCAAGGAGATCCGAACGAGTTGCGCCGCACCTATATCAACCTGGTCAAGAACGCATTGGAGGCGGTGAGTGGTCAGGATCAGAGAAAAGTGCGCGTCACGGCCAAAGTGGAGGCAGATAAGATCATTACCGAAGTGATTGACAACGGCAGTGGGATCCCGCTGGAGGTACAGGACCGGATCTACGAGCCCAGTTTTTCAACGAAAACAAGTGGGGCAGGGCTGGGGCTTGCCATCGCAAAGCAGGCGGTTGAGCTTTCTGGAGGGCAGATCAGCTTCACCACAGAACTGGGGCAGGGGACCACAATGCAGATTACTCTGCCACTATATCCAGATGGAGCATAGCAGGGCTCCTCTCAGGCAGCTTCACCAGAAAAGTCACGGAAACCAAAGTAGTGTAGAACATACTTGATTTTAGCAGCCTTGCCGGCTCCAAAACCTGGCATCGCCTTGATCCGCCGTTCAATTACTTCGATGGCTGCCCCATCGTTCCACAGGCCTTCCGGCTTGCCATCATAGTTGTCCACAAGGAAGCGTGCAACCTTCCGTGTCGTATCCGCCATCTTATTAGAGAAGCGGTGCACTGCGGGTGATTCTGCGAACGTTACTCGTAGTGCTTCCTCATTCATATCCGCAATGATAGCCAGGTCAAGATGCCCGAGGCGGTCATGTAGGCGCTTTGCTCCGGTAAAGGCAACTTCAGCACGTACACGCTGATCAAAGAGCAGACCTAGGATTGCTGCGGTAGGGCTTGCAGCAATGAAGGCATCTTCATCTTTATCTCCCGTGAGAGTTCCAGAGTCCACAAACCGTTCCATCATTCGTCCCAATCCTCCGCCTACGGTGCTAAAGTCAATCGTTTGAAAGTGCATGTTGTTTTAGATATTGCTTTTTTTATGCCAAGAGGTGCCACTTGGGCCGTCCTTAATTTCAATGTTCATCGCGAGTAGTTCATCACGAATTCTGTCAGCTGTAGAAAAGTCGCGCGCTTTTCGTGCAGCTGTACGTGCTTGGATCAGCTGTTCAATCACGTTTGTTTGCGGATCCGATGACAATTCTTGTTCGAGATTCTCGCTGGCTGCTGAGACCCCATTTTGGGCCGTTCCCTGAAGCTCTGCAGTTTGAGGTACAATACCCAACAAGTCTGAAACATCTTTCATGAATTGATAGCTTCGGGTGCCGAGTTCATCCTTGTGCTTTCGGATTGTACGCACGCCGTCTAACGCCTGAGCAATTGCAGCAGGCGTATTTAGATCGTCAAGTAATGCATTC
>JAPPBZ010000337.1 GCA_026702635.1 Bacteroidota bacterium | reverse complement strand
AATCTGTACATGGTTGCATACGCCTGTGAATGGTTTGGATGTAATATACGGTCATCCACTCCTATCTTAGCATCCATGTCGTACCTTGCCTCAAAACAACTCTGTCTCTATTATGCGAACTCTGTTAATTGTAGTGCTCGGATTATTTCTCGCGGGAACTGGTACAGCACAGACATCCTCAGCGCCTCACATCGTATTTGTAACCGGAGATGAGGAATACCGCTCGGAGGAATCCATGCCGATGCTGGCCAGGATTTTAAAGAGGGATTATGGGTTTGAGGTCAGCGTCTGTTATGCGTTGAATGAGGAGGGTTTCATTGATCCGAATGTGTTGGATAACATTGAAGGGTTAGAGCAGCTTGAGGATGCGGACATGATGGTTCTCTTCACCCGATTTCGTGCACTTCCCGACTCACAGGCACATTATATCCTGAAGTTTGCCGAATCCGGGAAGCCAATGGTAGGGTTTCGTACGACCACGCACGCATTCCTCTACAAGGATGACGCGGAAAGAGAACATCTGAACAACGACTGGCCCACGCACGTCTTCGGTCAGCAGTGGATCACCCACCACGGCCATTTTGATGATGGTGAAGCTCCCTTGACCCGCGTCAAGATTGCAGAGAATATGCAATCACATCCGATCCTCAGCGGCGTGACCGGATTTGATGCTTTTTCCTGGCTTTACCATGTGGATGGTGGAGAGTGGGGGCTTTATGGAGACAGCGAGGTGCTGCTTAACGGCACGGCATTGCAATCGAATCATGCTAATGCGGGGCGCTTGGACCAGTTTCCCCTTACGAATCCGGTAGCATGGACCAAGACATACACGGGAGCAAGTGGAGTCCCTGCAAGAGTATTCTTTACTACACTTGGGCACCCGTATGATTTCAAGGCTGAGTCCATGCGCAAGTTAGCCTTGAATGGCATCCTGTGGGCGCTGGACCATGAGATTCCTGACGGTGGAGCGAATGCAGAACCGGTTTTGTCCTATGAACCAAACAACTCCGGCTTTGGGGACAAATTCAAACCCAACATGCGACCGGCAGAACTGTAGAGGAGAACCCCCTGCTTGATCAAAATGAGACTCGGACACTCGTTGCGTAGTCCGACAACAGTACTATCGTCTTTTTGTCAGTAGACGCTTATACAGTGTTGCGGTCTGCTTCGCGACTACTTCCCAGCTGAATTTGGCCTCGACGCGCGCACGCCCCTGGAGTCCCATAACGCGGCTCTGCTCAGGATCCCGCATTAATTGATTGATGCTGTCTGCCAGTCGCTCTGCAAACCCATCCCCCTCAAGTTCGACCAAAAGCCCTGTTTCCCCATCTACCACAACCATAGGAATCCCGCCTACCTTGGTCGCCACGACCGCTGTTTCACACGCCATGGCCTCAAGATTAATAATTCCAAATGGTTCATATACCGATGGACACGCAAAGACCTGGGCGTGGGAGTAGAGCACAATCAACTCGGAGGGGGGCATCATTTCACGGATCCAGACTACACGGTGCTCGTCACTCTTTTTGAGCTTGGTAACCTCCTGAATCATTTCCGCTTCAATTTCGGGTGTGTCTGGTGCACCGGCAGCCAAGACGATCTGGGTCCCTGGATCAAGATGAGCAATGGCATGCAGAAGGTGAATGATTCCCTTTTGTCGAGTGATTCTCCCCACAAACAGGACATAGGGGATTTCCGGGTTTACCCCATAGCTTCGCAAGACGGTCTCGTCAAACGTAGGTTGATACTCCTCCAGGTCAATCCCATTGGGGATCACATGAACTCTCCTGCGGCTGACTCCATAGAGCGACACAACGTCTTCTTTCATTTGAGGTGACACCGCGATCACGGCATCCGCCTCCTGATATGCGGTCTTCTCAATCCAGGAACTCATGTGGTATGCACGCCCCAATTGCTCTGCTTTCCAGGGCCGATGCGGTTCCAGGCTGTGGGTCGTCAGCACCAGCTTCCCTCCGGTAAGCTGTTTAACCAGAATACCAGCCCAGTGAGAATACCACGTATGACAATGAATAATCTGAGTGTCCTCGGCGGCAGCCGCCATCACCTGGTTACGGTGCAGAGTACTAAAAAGCTTGTTGAACCGGGCATCCTGTCCCTTGGGCGCTCCTGTATCAGCAATTCCCTTTACGCTGAGAGCGTCTGAACTCCGCCTCTGTTTCCCGAATGCATAGACCTGCACCCGATGATGCTTGGCCAATTCCCGTACGAGATACTTAACATGTACTCCCGCACCACCATAAATGTTAGGCGGGTATTCATTCGTCAAAACCGTTACTTTTACTTTGTAGGGCTCAACCATATCATGAAGTCTCTCTGCCTCCACAGTTGTCTCGCTCAGCCGGACGAGCCAAGGGGATTCAGGATCGGCTTCTACGATCATCGCATGCGTTTTCTTGCATTTCTTTATTCTTTTATTGCACACTCTTACAAAATTCTTCACAAGATCCGGGTCTCCTGAATAGCTGCTTGACGTGTCAAGCACTTGGTAGGCACTCTCAAAGACTCTTTTCAGATATGCGTGTTGGCGCCAACTTGTGAAATCATGTGCCTTGGAGGCTTTGATCGCCATATCCACAGATCGTGTTACCGCATCATAGAGCCGTCTGACATCCGAAGGGGGTCCCTTTGCCTTCCTCCCTGTATGCGGGGGTGTTTGTGATCTCTCTGGAGGCGGGGTCAACCTCTTCAAACCCTGCCTTGTCACAATGGGATTGAGCTCCCGCATGAGAGCGTCCGTCATTTTAGCCAGGTTGTCCTGTATGACCACATGTGAGTAGAGATAATCCTTTTCCCAGGTTCCATGCTGCAGCATCTGGCGCAACTGGATATATGAATTCGCCAATGCTGCCAATCGGTCGTAGTCACACTTGAGCGTGTTTTTTATCGCCATCAGAACAAATATGCGCCAATAGCTCATTCCAGGTCGACCAATATCCTGTCGCACCCCCGCAGCAGCCATATGCTTCTTCATCACCGACAATACCTGCTCCCGCAATGAATTGGTGGAGCCAATCTTTTGCAAGACTCGTAACACACGGTCAATGTCGTCCCGGGATTTCGGGTTGATCTGAATGTCCCCTATAGGAATGAGGTCCAGGGTTGGATTCCGGTTAATGTCCTGACGCATGGGAATTCGGGGTCGGGAGGATGATTCGCGTTTGGCACGTTCGTCTATAGTTTAATAATACGCGTTGTTCGGAATACAATGATTTTAAATCTCTGGCTGCAGGAAATCACCAGACCTATTCGATTTGCAACGAGCCGTCAGATATGGTTGTTCTGAGCCGAAAGCATTTATTGGGGATCAACGGTTTGTCAGGAGACGCCTAATCTATTTTTATCTGCCTCGGAGCTCGCACAAATAATACATCGTGCAATTTTGCGTGATTCGTGAACACCCCCGGCCCCCGCTCTTCAAGTCCTTTCATGTTAAACCCAACCACCGTTAAATCTGCGTCGGAGGATTTTTCAAAAACCATCCTGCGGAATGCTTCAATATTATCAATTGCCATGTACTCAATATTCTTCTCCGAGATGGGTAGCCTTCCTTCATTGATCAACTGAGCAAACTCCTGTCTGGTCCGCTCTACCTCCACTCCCGGCAAGGCCGCAAAAACCTGTACCTGCGCCTTCGCCCAGTCCGGGTGCCCTAAAAGGATATAACTCAGCAGAATCATTGTGTTTGCATTGTCCCTGTCATTCCATGTCAGCCACACATGGATCGAATTTCTGCTGCCAAAATGCGTCTCGCTGTGACGAAGCACCATCAGTGTCATATCCGTGTTCGCCGCAAATTTGCACTGATCTACCACGTCTTTAACCACATCCACAGAATCCCGTTGTGCAAATTCAAAGAGGATTGAGTTGTTCGACATGCCGGATACCCCAGGGACCTGAAGTGTTTGCGCCAGCGCTGAGGTAATGGACGGGCTCACGACCGTATCCATATATACTGCACTTTGCTCCCTTTTTGCACGTTCCAGCAATCGCTCTTTGATCTCCTTACTTTCGGAGAATGTGGCGGCAGTTAACCGACCTTTTATAAAATGGACATAGGTACCGAACCCATATCGGTGGCACAACCACCGTAGCATCATCAATGGGCTGCGCCGATCAAAGGTGCGATCATTCACCATGATCACGCTCGGACGCCACTCGTCAGCGACCTGGTCCGCGCGTCGCTGCTGCAGGCGAATTTGCATATAGCGGGTTGCTTGCGTGATCGCGTTCTGAAATAGTGAAGCCAAATCTCCCTCTCCCCGCTTCCCTATGCGCAATGCTTGGTACAGTGCCACCAGAACCAGAATCGCAAGCGTTGCAAAGAACAGACTGATCTGGAACATCAAAAGGAAACAAATGACAGCTCCGAGAAGGCTGATATACCACCGGGACCGGAAACTCGGGCGGTAGCTCGGGCGTGCAGCAAAATGCTCCAGGAAACTGATCGCACAAAGAGACCCGTACGTCACCATAAAGAACATCGAAATCAGGGTTGCAACAAGATCCACACTCCCTACAATGACGATCACCATCGCCAAAACTCCCGTAATCATCGTCGCGTGTCGGGGGTCATTGGCCTTGCCTACTCCACGCGATAACCATGTATTCAATCCTTTGCCCGGCAGCGTATTGTCCGCGCCCAAGGCCTGCAAGGTCCGGGGTGCCACCAGAACCGATCCAATTGCACTGCTCAAGGTCGCACAACACAACCCGATCAGGATGGCAGGCCCCCAAACAGAAACCTGAGCCATAATCAACTGGTCTTCCGCCATCACCTCAGGAGGAGCGCTGACATGGAGTTTGAAGACAATTCCAATGTAGACGATCATCCCGACAATCGTCGCCCATAACGTTCCCCTTGGCAGAGATTTGCGAGGATTCCGTAAATCTCCCGACAGGCCGACACCTGCCGTCATGCCCGTGAATGCAGGAAATACAATTGCAAAAACGACGATGAACGAATCGGGACGCGCAATCTTTTCCGTCAGACTGACCGCATCCCGATCAAACCCTTCCAAAGGAGATCCCAGAAAGAATAGGAGCAGGGTCCCAAAAAGAATCGCTGCAACCACGTACAGCACCCTGACCCCCAGGGCCGCCCCTTTTGTCAGCACAAGGGCCAGCAGCAGCACCAATGCAGGGATCGAGACGAGGCGCGTATCAAACCCAATCCCTAACTGATCCGCTAGGATCGGCTCCAGCCAGGTGAATGCCTCGGCAAACGCAATCATGTAAAAGGCCACCGAGATTGCCTGAGATAAATACAGACTTATCCCAATCACCCCGCCGATCGTTGTTCCGAACGATCGTGAGATGATGAAGTACTCTCCACCACCTTCCACTTTTCGGTTGGTTGCGATTTCCGCAAGCGCCAAGGCCGTTGGAATCGTCACGAGGTGGCCAAGAAGTATGATCCCCACAACCCCCAAAAGTCCCGTATGGGCCACGGCATAGCCGAAGCGTAGGAACATGATCGCCCCCAGGATCGTGCTGATTCCAGCAAGAAATACCGGTAGTGTCCCAAACCCATAACCACGATCTGTTGCCTGCATGTCTAATCCTGGACCTTTGTCTCACCCGCTGAAATAAGTCATTCTCCACCAAACCGTACCTCCCAATAAGCTACGAATTGATATCGTATAATGGTTCTAATCCCGACTCAACCATATAAAGCAAAGGAACCAGAAAGGGATCGTTTCCGTGTGCTACATTTAGACATGTCTCAGTGCTCATGTATCTCCGAATGTTTTCCCCTGACATCTCCAGCCCCGTTTGGACTGTTAACACCCCAGATGTTCCAAATGCACGTACATCAGTTCCGACAAACAGATGTACTTCTTTGACCAGCAAGTTCGTAATTTTAGTATTCGCTACGTGCTGCGTTTGTACTACATGTGCCCGATAATACTCCAATGTCAAAAATCTCCCCCATTGCTGCTGCTCAGGATTCCTATACCATCCTGATCGTAGACGACGAAGATGACATTCTTGACCTGTTGCGCTATAACCTGGAGCGGTTGGGAATGAAAACCATTACGGCCAGGAATGGTGTCGAAGCGCTTGACATCGTTGAAACCAAGGCTCTTGATCTCATCGTGCTTGACATCATGATGCCTCGCATGAACGGACTGGATGTCTGCCGGCATATTCGAAAATATTCCAGACTGAAAGCGGTCCCCATTTTATTCCTTTCTGCGCGTTCCGAAGAAGAAGATCACATCCAGGGCTTGGATGTCGGAGCTGACAGCTACCTCTCCAAAACGTTTGGCATTGATGTCATTGTCTCCCAGATTAAAGCCCTCCTGCGTGGGACCCAACGGATCATTCCCGGTGCTTCAATCCTGAGTATTCATGATCTTGACATTGATCGGGATCGGTATTGGGTATTTCAGAAAAACGGTGAAGAGCGGACACAGATCAACTTTACTCGCAGAGAATTTGATCTGTTATACTTTCTGGCTAACTCTCCGGGCGTCGTATTTACGCGAAGGAATCTTATAAAGAGGGTTTGGGGAATGAAAGTGGAAGTTGGAAAACGTACCGTTGATGTGCATGTGAGCAAACTCAACAAAAAACTGGGGAAATATCAGGGGACTGATTACATCCAATCCGTTAAAGGTGTTGGCTATCGCTTCCTAGAACGTAAGTGAACCTCGGAGGCTTGGCATGACCCCTGTTCAACAAGTCCCCAAAGGTCTATTGGCCTACCGAGTATCCTGGCGTGTGTGCTTGCTCGTTTTGGTCACGCTGTTTTTGGCTGCCCTGGTTGGCTTCCGGATGCCTTGGTGGGTTGTCGTATCCATTAGTGTGATCATCGGGCTCGTCACCTTTGTAGGGATCCATTGGATGGTCACCCAGCGCATGTCTGCCTTGCAGTCCACACTCGCAGGCATTGGCGAAAATGACGCAACTCTCCCCAAAAAAGAGACGGCACTCCCGCGTGATGAACTCAGCTATTTGATCAATCTTGCTCATGATGCGGATCAACGCGTTGCCAATCAAATGCAGGAGCTCGAGCGCATGGAGAACTATCGGAGTGAGTTTCTGGGCAACGTGTCTCATGAACTCAAGACACCCATTTTTGCGATCCGGGGATTTGCAGAAACACTTCTGGATGGTGCTCTGGACGATGAGCGTGTCCGTCGCTCCTTTGTTCATAAAGTCCTTAGGAATGCAACCCGGCTTGGGAATCTTGCGGAGGATTTATCCTCCGTTGCCCGAATAGAGAAGGGGGAGCTCTCCATGGATCAGCAACCATTTAACCTGCTCGAACTGAGTAGGGAAGTTCTTGAGTCGCTGGAATCCATGGCCTCAGACAGAGAAATCGCCGTACGACTCTCCATGCCGGATGAACTCCCCGATGTTATTGCAGACCGCAATCATATCAGCCAGGTTCTCAGTAACCTGATTGATAATGGTATTAAGTATGGTCAAGCCGGCGGACAAGTTGAAGTGATTGCCCGGCGATTGCATGAGGGATCCGTCAAGGTCTCTGTTGTTGATGACGGGGTTGGCGTTTCCCCTGAATATATCCCACGTCTTACCGAAAGGTTTTTCCGGGTGGAGCCCAGCCGCTCATCAGAACTTGGTGGAACCGGCCTGGGACTAGCAATTGTGAAACATATTCTCAGCGCACATGGAAGTCAGCTAATGGTCGAAAGCCTTCCGGGAAGTGGTTCCACTTTCGGGTTTGTGCTCCCTACAACCGACGAAATGACCTGAAATTCTCAGGGCTGAGTGTTTCTTGATCCATCGCCAATTCGTAGAGCTTTTTGGTTTTACGGCGTAATTCAGCCTGATCACCTGCATTGACCAGAACCACGTCCGCCCGGCCCTCTGTTTCTTCTTGAGGCAGTTGCCTTTGTATTCTCGCACGTACTTCGCCTGCACTTATCCCATCACGAACCATCACGCGCTTGATGCGAACGTCCTTGGGAGCACTGACCACACAGACCGCATCCAGGCGGTCTCCTAACCCTGCCTCATAGATGAGGGCCGCCTCATGAACCAGTAAACCGGACTGTAACTGATGCTTTAGATGATCAAAAGCCTCCCCGACTCTGGGATGTACGATCGCATTCAATTCCGCCAGACGGACCTCATCGCCGAACACCTGGGCCGCCAGCCAAGGCCGGTTTAGGTGTCCATCTGGTTTATAGCTGTTACGACCAAATGACTCGATCACCGCTTCGCGTATATGATCGCTGGATTCCATGAGATCTCGCGCCACCTGGTCTGCTTCGAAGATTGTGGCCCCTAGATCTTCCAGATATGCACATACCGCGGACTTTCCACTTCCGATTCCCCCAGTAACCCCCAGAGTTCTTACATCAAGGATTGGTTTTGCCATTGGGTATTACAGCTGCCAATATGCGCTTAATGAAATGAGTGGGATCAGGCGCCGTGTACCCCGCCGGGCAGCTCGCCGAATGATCTCTGCATTGGCTGGTGGCAATTGACCATAAAGCCGATACCTCAGCTGTTGCCAATTTGCCCAGGCATCCAGACGCAAGGTTGTCTGGCCCCGTACCCAATAGAGTGCACCTGACGGGCCGGTCTGTATGATCCATCGTTTTCCTCTCCTGGTAATACTCCCGCGTGTACTGGTTGCCTCATCATTGGGTAGCTGATATTGTATCGTAACTGCTCTGTCATAATCACTTCGCAAAAATGTACGCCACCCCAGCTCACCTCGAAGTCGACGCCCCGACTGTATCCGTAGCCAGGCACTGTAGGTCCTGAGTGTGTCAAAGGGAATTTCGGTAAACTCTTCCCACCTCAGCCGTCCCAGGCGTAAGTCCGAAAAACTGGCGGACAGCCTTAGATCCGTGTCAGAGAAGAGACGATGCTCTATTTCTGATTCGAGACGCATCTCACGTGCAGATTGATCGGATGACCTGCGCCCGGGTAGCACAAAATCATCGGTCGTATATGTGGCCCGCACCTCACTAGCCAACCGAATACGTGTCTGTGAAGACGGGGTCCAATCCATGGATGGACGCAATCGTAATGTACGCTGGATGTTGTTTTCTGCCGAGCGCTCGGCATTCAAAAACACCGTATGATGATAGGAGCCAAACATCCTTGCCTCCACTCGCAAGTGGCGGTTGCGGCGATGGCTGAGCGTGAACATCGCGGTATGGTACACTTCGTCCCGATCATCCAGATTCACCAGGGGCGTATCGTGCCGCACAATCCGTGAACTCCCTGAAAAAAGAAAAGAAAGTGCAGGCAAAATATCTCCCCGCACATTCCCGCTTACCGCAAAGACTCCTTCATCATAATCTGCCTGTTGCAGGAGCGTTCTTTTTTGTGCCACTTCAGAAGGAGGTAACTCATCCCTGTTGCTGAGGACTCGCCGCTCGTTGATTGCCCCGTACTCAGCACGCAACTGCGCATCAACACGCTCGTGTTCGTAGTGTAGACCGAACTGCCCGGTGAATGCCTGACGTGCAAAATTGGTCTCGAAAGTAATTGACTCTTCGGGAGCTCTCGGGGTACGGATGCGCCGTTGATTCAGCCGGACATCGGCTTGCGCAATCACGCGAAGTCCACTGATGACAGGAATCTGGATCAGGACATTTGCGTCCAGCGTGTCACTGGTTGTCGCCTCAATTGATTCCGGATCACGGATCTGTCCCCGATTCAGGAACGACGCAGCTTGGTAGGTGTCCCTTCGACGACTGGAATAGCGTGCACGCGACTCCAGTCGCCCTGAACCGAATGACCGTGCTGCTGCGGCTGCCAACGTCAGATCTCCGACCCGTCGTGGTGCGATGCGTTGCCACGCGGCATCAGAGTAAAACGAGATCCGGTACCCCTGAATCTCACGAGGTTCCAAATCCACCGACACAGCCACTGCTGGTCCGGTATCTACCCGAGAAGGAGCCCTCTGATCACCTTGTACAATTCCTGGTCGGCGATCCGATCCGACCCCTACTGCCGTCTCAAGCTTCAGTGCTGCGAACGGATTCATCTGAACTCCGAACAAAAGTGACTGGGATGATGCACGACCGGATCCGAACCAATCAAGATCCCCATGAATGCTTGCCCCGAAGCGAGGCCTGATCGGACGCACCGCTGTAAAATTCAGACGATCTTCATCCCGGAAACGAAGTCGGTTATCAAACTGGAGATACGCGTCCGATATAAATCGGTTGGTCATATCAATCTGCCAGGGACCAAGGTCTGCGTTCCAAACAGTGACGGAACTCCATCGATACCGATTCACTTCACGGGCAAATTCCGTCTCCTGTTGCAATGAAGACTGTGCCCTGGAGCGTTTATCGGAAAACCCCAACACCAATATACAGACGATCAGAAGCCACCGACTACAAAAAGCCCCGTGCATCGTGGTGATCGGCCTAACCGGGCGGCCACTCAAGTGAGCGACCACCGAGTACATGAAAATGAAGATGATCCACCGACTGTCCTCCATCAGACCCACAATTGATGACTACGCGATAACCACCTGTAAGCCCTTCCTGTTGAGCAATTTTATTTGCCACAACCAGAAGATGTCCGGCAAGAGCCGCGTCCAGGTCATCATCAAGTGCCTGGATCGGTTTGCGCGGAACGACTAAAACATGGGTTGGTGCCTGCGGGGCAATATCCCGGAATACCACACATACTTCATCCTCGTAAATCAGGTCGGCCGGAATTTCTCCGTCAATGATGCGCTCAAACAAAGTTGACATAAAAAACACCTGTCATGTTCTCTGCGCTGAACAATACGCCATCCGCTTCGTTCCTTTGCGGCCCGTGACGACTACCTTTAAATGCCTACGGTTTACCTCACACGAGAGACGCATTTTAACGCGGCTCACCGCCTGCACAACCCTGCAAAATCGGACGAGTGGAATCGTTCGGTTTTCGGACCCTGCAACAATCCCAACTGGCATGGCCACAACTACAGGCTCCAGGTAACCGTTGTGGGCACTCCCGACTCGGACACGGGCTATGTGATTGATCTGGGAGACCTGAACCAGGTGATTCAAGATCGTGTTATCCGTCACCTAGATCATAAAAACCTAAACCTGGATGTCCCCTTCCTCAAGGGGATCATGCCATCAACAGAAAACCTTGTCATTGCGATCTGGGATCGTCTGGCGGATGCTCTACCTGCCGGCACTCTCTATCGCGTCCGACTTCATGAAACACCAAAAAACTCAGCAGACTACTTTGGACCGGATGGATCACGCAGATCTGTTAGATCAAACCCTTAATAACGAAATTCCAGCCGCAGACCTCGGTGATCATATTCACGAGATTCTACGGCTGCTTGGCGAAGATCCCGCGCGCGAGGGCTTACTGAAGACCCCTGAGCGTGTCGCCAAATCTCTTTCATATTTAACGCAGGGATACAACGTTGATGCAAAAGCGATCCTGGAATCTGCCGTCTTTGAGGAGGACTATAGCGAAATGATTCTGGTCCGTGATATCGACGTGTTCAGCCTGTGCGAACACCATCTGCTTCCTTTCATCGGCAAGGCCCATGTTGCTTATATTGCACAGAATCATATTGTCGGCCTGAGTAAAATCCCCCGAGTCGTTGATGCTTTTGCCCGCCGTCTGCAAGTGCAGGAACGCTTAACCGTTCAGATCAGAGATGCGATTGATGAGGTCCTCCAACCTCTCGGAACCGCCGTCGTGATTGAAGCTACGCATCTATGTATGTCTATGCGTGGCGTAGAGAAGCAGAACGCGCTTACCGCTACCAGCGCCATGAGTGGGACGTTTCTGTCTGAGGCGACCACACGTGCAGAGTTTTTGCAGCTGATAAACGCGAAGTAGCTTTTTCCTCAATTCAGGGTCGGGTCAGCGGGGAAGTTTGCCAGAATTGCATATTCTCCTCCCATTTTCCGAAGAACCTGGCGCCAAAGTGTGCTGGGCTCGTATTCGAAGATCAGGTCTGAATTTCCGTGTGTCATGAACCAGCATCCCTCTCTCAACTCCTGTTCCAGCTGCCCCGGTGCCCAGCCGGAATATCCTACAAAAAAGCGGATTTGCCTGGATGTAACGGTGTGGTCTTGTACTGCCTTCACCACATCTTGAATATCCCCGCAAAAACGTACATCCCCCATAACCGGTTGTGATTCCTGTATGCGATCTTCACACCGATGGAGATAGGTGAGACAATCCTGTTCTACCGGACCGCCCTCATAAATCACATGCCCATCGACTTCATGATCCAGAATGCGATTGAGCGACAACTGTGTTGGACGATTCACGACCAGGCCCAAACTGCCCTCCGCATCATGCACACACATCAGAACAACTGTCCGATTAAACGGATCTGAAAGCTGGTTAGGCGGCGCGATAAGCAAATCGCCGGGCACAATCTCTCTTGGGTTGTAAAGGGTCATTCTTTAGACGCTAAAAGTGCTTTCAACGCTCCACACCAGTGATCGGCATTCCGGGTGATCGTCAAAACATTGACCTTTTGAAAACGCGGAAACAACTCCATCATAATATCGGGAATTTTCCTCCATTCATCTTGGTGGATCAGTGTCTCAAGAGTGCCCGCCGCCTTTTCGCTCCAGCGCCAGTCATTGCGAAGAGCTTCCGCACGCTTCCAGTAATTTCGCTCATCCCATACGTCAGCACTCCCTTCAATCGTCGCATAGATCCCGCGCAGTGAAAAGACAAACAGTGCTACCATATCCTTCGCCTCCTCATCAAAGTAATCTTTTTCTGCCAAAAGGCGGAGCAGCTCTGCGCAGGTGCGCATATGAGCATTGCGTTCTTTGGCTGGCGTATTACCGGTGCGAATAATCCGTGCCATCTAGCTCAGGTCCACATACATAATAGTCCACATCATTGCCAAAAAAAGCTAGGGCCTCCGAAGAGGCCCTGCGGCCCACGCGCGAAGGCGTGGGGGGAGTAGGGTGAGAAATCTTACCGGTAGATATTGCTCTCGCCAACC
>JAPPBZ010000196.1:8350-13158 GCA_026702635.1 Bacteroidota bacterium | reverse complement strand
TGGCTACGTAGCAGATCAAGTCCGGCTGCAGCATCCCCTAAATTCCCACTGACACAGATGTTGTCACCGGGGTTGGCTCCGTTTCGATGCACTAGGTTGGCTCCAGGCGCTTCACCGATGATCGTGATTGACAGCAAAAGCACTGGCGAACGCGTTGTATCTCCGCCAATAATCTGGACACCGTATTTAGAAGCCGCATTGGTGAGGCCACAATAGAGAGACTCAAGGTCTTCCGTTGAAAATGATCCGGGTATCCCCAGTGCTACGGTCGCCAGTATAGGCTGGGCATTCATTGCAGCAATATCACTAAGATTTACGACCATGGCTTTGTAACCAACATGGTCCATCCTGTAGAAGTCGAAGTCAAAGTGGTAGCCCTCAATCAAAGCGTCTGTCGTGACGACTTGTACCATCCCGGGTTTGGGGTGGTAAACCGCCGCATCATCCCCGACTCCAGTAATGACCGGTGGCTTGGTATCAGGCGAACTGATCGACGCGAGGCGGCGGATCAGGTTAAATTCTCCGACCTCTTCAATGGGAGACATGGTGATGTCGTACTATGAATTGGAGGGTTTTGGGTCATTGCTTTGTTCCCTGGTAACCGGGGAATGTTGCCCGACTCAATGAAACACTGTGAAGTCGAATTGGGTCAGAGTGGGATGAGAACGCCTTCCCAATCGGCAACTGCCTGCCCAGGCTTTTAGCCACTCAATTCTTTGGCATGTTGACCGAAATCACTAGGTGAAAATGAGACGTGCAATCTCCCTAGAAAAGATAGGAAAATACCCCATGCCCTAGAGAAAATATTCAAGAATTCCCTAAACTTGTGACTCAGCTCACAATTAAAGACGAAGAGCCAATTATTCCAAAAAACAATAATCTTAAGAGACGCCGAAAAAAGGGCCTCATGTCAAAGATGGGCTGATGGAACAAGTAGAAGAGGTCCTAGGGTTGATTCTATAGGACTGAGTCATTACATTTATTGCTAAATCCACTAAACTCACAATCAGTTATTGGGCGTGACCCTTACTTGCATTATTGACCATGATCACCCGAAGGAACTTTATCAGATTAGCAGCCGCGATGCCGATTGGTATTGCGCACAGGACCCCACCCATTGGCCCGGTGCAAACTCAATCGCAGATTGAACGTGTAGGCCTCGGGTTGTTTACGATTCCGAAGTTGTTGGAAGAGGATTTTTCGGGCACTATGGCAAGACTGGCGACCATTGGCTATAAGGAAGTCGAATTGTTTGGCCCCTACCCCTACTCCGTGCCGGAGGTAGTAGCTTCATGGGAGCCAATAGCCAAATCCATTGGTCTCTCCCAGAGTGGCTACTATGGGCATACCCCACGGCAGGTACGTGACATTTTGGATGCCAACGGCCTTACCTCACCGTCAATGCATACTGATCTCGGGACTCTCCGAGTTCGTCTGGACGAAGTGGCCGAGGCTTCACAGGTACTGGGACACAAATACGCCGGTATCGCTGCCATCCCGCCGGAACAACGCACCAACCTGGACGATTACCGACGAATTGCCGATACCTTTAATGAAATCGGCTTGGCCATGAAGGGGGTGGGACTCCAGTTTCTCTACCACAACCATGGCTATGGACTTGTTGAATTGGAAGGCAGTATTCCGTTCAATCTGATCTTGGACCGCACGGATCCAGACCTAGTCGTCATGGAAATGGATGTCTTTTGGATGACGGCGGGAAGGGCCGATCCGGTGGAATATCTGAATGCCTATCCCGGTCGCTTTAAGCTTATGCACATCAAGGACATGACCGAGTTGGTCCGATTTGAAGGAGACGGAGGCGATCCGTCCCAGTGGATACCGCTTTTTCCCAAAATGGCGGATGCTGGTGAAGGAGTGCTGGATCTTGACGGGATCCTTAAAGTGGCGTCCATTACCGGTGTGGAGCATTTCTATCTGGAGCGTGACCTGGCTCCCGACCCCGACCAGACGCTCAAAGCCAGTTATCAGTACCTGTCGTCAATTGCTCCTTCAGAATAACCTCCAACCTTGGCCAGCTAAGGAGATGGGTGCCCGTTGGTAAATGGCGAAGGCGTTTTTTGGAAAAACGCTGTGATAGGTTGTTTGATATTCCCCGTCCCGGTAAACCTCGCACGGTATCCGATGAAGATGTGGAGAAAGTCATCACAAAGACGCTGGTGTCTATGCCCCGAGATGCAATGCAACTGGAGTACACGCAAGATGGCTAAGGCTACCGGCATGAGTGCAAGTACGGTCAGTCGAATCTGGCGTGCCTTTGGGCTCAAGCCACACCGTATGGAGACCTATAAGCTTTCCACGGATCCGCTTTCATTGAAAAGGTACGTGACATTGTCGGACTCTACCTGTTCCCGCCGGAACGCGCGATAGTGCTGTGCGTGGATGAAAAATCTCAAATTCGGGCGAAACCCATTCTGCCCATGGGACCAGGTCTACCAGAATCCCGTACACATGACTACAGGCGACATGGAACCACCTCTCTGTTTGCAGCCCTGAATGTCGCGACCGGGGAGGTGATTGGTCACTGCTATCGACGACATCGATCCGTTGAATTGCTAAAATTCCGGCATGTGGTTGACCAATCTGTTCCCAAGGATTTAGAGATTCATCTCGTGTTGTACAATCACAGCACCCACAAGACGGAAATGATCCATAATTGGTTGCTTCGCCGCCCAAGGGTTCATCTTTATTCCACACCCACCAGTGTGTCCAGGCTGAATCTCGTGGAACGCTGGTTCGCCAAAATCACCAGTGATCGAATACGGCGCGGAACGTATCGGAGTACCAAAGAATTGGAGACTGCGATCAAAGACTATCTCGAAATTTACAACGAGGCCCCCAAGCCTTTTAATTGGACCAAATCTGCCGAACAGATTCTGGAATCTCTCAAAACCTACTGTAAAAGAAATAATAGTACACCACACTAGTGTGAGAAGAATTGCGTGGCGAAATGGGTATCATGGATTCCTTTGTTCGTTTGTCGTACCACTCAGTGCACGGCATGTTGGTTCAAGGAATCAAAATTCCTTAGGGCTAGCGAAAAAATAATTTATTATCAAACGGTCAGAGCATGAGCACCTTACACCGGGAGATGAGTATCGAAGAGTTCGACAACGGGTACTTCTACGCGGCCGAGTTGAAAGCTTTTGCCCGTGACCTCGGAATCACCGTCGGCAATTTCCGCAAATTTGAACTGGAAGAATTGATACGGGAATTTCTGCAGACGGGGAAGGTGCCTGACCGTAAACCTGTTCTGCCCCGCAAGGCCGGCAAGGCGCGCGATGTATTGAAGGCCGATACGACAGTAATTAATTATGTCGGGGACAAAAAAACCAAGGCTTTCTTGCTGGAGCTTGTCTATGCTGAAGCACCGGGTCTCAGTCAAAAGTCCGGGCAGTGGTACTGGCTCAATGATTGGAGGCGCAAGAGACAGGGGGCACAGGAGTGCTTCACCTATGGTGATTTGGCGGATCATCTGCGCACGCTGATGCAGACCAAGGGTCGTCTCCCCCGATGCCCTTCAGCACGCATGAACAACTTCATCACGGATTTCATGGCGGATCCAGCCAATGCTGGCACCTCTAGGAAAGAAGTACTCAAAGCTTGGAATTGGTTAAAGGAGCAGCCGGGCCCAAAAACCTATAGTGAGTTCCGTAATCTGGTCTTCCCCAAAGCATCGGATGGTTCAAGCAGAACTCATCCATGTCGGGACAAGTGACAAAGACGGTTAGAGAAGTCCCCATCAAACTGTCCCAGTGATTCTTCCGTTGCCCCAGTCTGATCTATGGAACACAGAGCTTGCCAAGTAGGGCGGGGCGATCCGCCCCGGTGACGGACGGGATGTTGGTTGGGATACCACTCGCACTCTCATGAGCAAGGACTGCAAAACAAAGGGCCTCTTTGTTGTCAACATCAATCCCGTACGCATCTGATGTCTCAATCTGCACGGGAGCCTCATTATGTGCGAAATAACTTCCAAATAGATCCAGGAGCGCTTGGTTATGTGCTCCGCCTCCAGACAGGATGAGTCGGTCAAGCGAGTGGGTTGGCTGTATAAATGTCTTGTAGGCCTGCCAGACAGATGCAGCAGTTAAGGCGGTAGCCGTGGCAATCAGGTCCTCAGACGACATTCGATGGGAGGAATTCAGTAACCGTTGCAGGAATGTGTGGCTGAGATATTCACGACCGGTCGATTTGGGCGGGGTAGCGGATAAATAGGGATCCTGTAGCAATTCTGAAAGCAATCGCTCGTTCACAGTACCGGATTTGGCAATATGGCCTCCCTCGTCAAAGGGTAGATCCATGCACCGGCGACACAGGGTATCCACAATCATATTACCGGGGCCCGTGTCAAAACCGTAGACCTGATCTGTCTGTGCATTGGGGGGCAGAATGGTCAGATTTGCTACGCCACCAACGTTCAGGCAACCGCGGGTCTCTGTATCGTGCGTGAATATCACATAGTCAAAATACGGCACCAGCGGTGCTCCCTGCCCTCCACGTGCCATATCTGCCAGACGAAAATCCCCGATCACCGGCACCCCCAATAGTTGGGCGATAGTTGAAGGATCGCCAATCTGGAGGGTGGAGCAGATTTCTTTACCTGCGACCATGACCTTGTCGGGTAGATGACGGATGGTTTGGCCATGGCACCCCACCAAATCAAGGTGTTCGATCGGTTCTCCGTGTGCTTCCAGTGTCCGCGTCACGGCTTTTGCATATTCGTGGGCCAGACGCACATTCAGTTGACTGAGTTCAGCTACGCCAATAGACTCTTGGCTGGCGACCAG
>JAPPBZ010000196.1:0-8340 GCA_026702635.1 Bacteroidota bacterium | reverse complement strand
GTCTTGACCTGGAACGTGGGGTCTTCCTCGCTGAGCGCCGTGGACTCTTGGCTGGCGGCCAGTTTCAGAGATCTGTGCAATTCTTTGGGGAACGAATACGTAGCTCCGTACCATTTCTCGATTTGAAGCTCACGTCCATGCCCCTCCATACGGGCGATTACCACATCAATCCCGTCCAGGGAGGTGCCGCTCATGACTCCAGCGACACAGCGACGATTTTTAGATGTAATCACGTGCTCGTTTCCGAGTTGGCTAGAAGGTCCAGCTTCTGAGCTTCATCAAGTAAGCGATCCTTTTCGTCTGGATTCTCCTCACTGAGAGATCTGTATACGGCGGCAGCTTGCGAGTACTTCTTTTGAGTCGCCAGGATACGTGCATAGGTCTCCGTTATCGGGTCATCGTCAGTGAGTCCGCCGAAGGACTCGTCATCATCGTCAAGTACGACCTCAAAATTGATCCGGTCAGAAGCATCAAGTTGCTGAATCAGATTCTGAATTTCATCACTTTCATCTTCCCCAAGAATCTCACTCAGTCCACTCTGGAGACGCTCTGTGTGAGTGAACACACTCACTCCATCCGGCAGCTTCATTTTCTTCCGAGTCCTGTCTTTGGAACTGAGAGCACTTGCAGCTTCCCAGATAGAGTTTGCACGGCTATGCTGGTTGCACACATCTAATGCATGACCCAAGACATAATTCGTCAATATATCTGAGGGGGACTGAAGGTGCATTTCACGGAGCTGGTCCACAGTTTCCGACGCACGGCCTTCGTTGATCATGGTCAATGCATCAAAGAGTGTGAGCATGTTCATAAGGTTTGGGAGCGAAGTTCAAGAATGTTGTACCGTGTTATAAATATATAGGACATTGAGAATATCATCTGGAACCCGGAGGCAGCCCAGAGACCCTCCCACAGCAGAAAAACAAGTCCCGCCGCAGAATATATAGCCATCGCTGCTTCGAGCGCCACGATCGATTTTGACCTTCGGACACGATACCTTCCATTGGCTTTTGGAGTTCGTTCGAAGGGGGTACGAAACTGTCTCCATGCATCCCAAACAGCTTTTGTATTGCTAATTGCAAGCCCCATAGATCCTGCCATAAAAATTGGAAAAAATCGCATCCGACGCCACCAGTCCGGGTAGAGTTGACGTTGCGCGAACATCTGTGCAAGAAAAAATCCTAACAAACCGACCAAACCGAGTCCCATGATCCCAAAGTATGTTTCACCGGGTCCAAATCCACTTGCCTGCTGGAACAGAAGAAGTGGATGAAGCAGGGCTGCAAGGAGTAGGCAGGGGTAGACCATATGTGCCGTCAGATGAATGGTCCCCTGAACCTTCGTTTTTAGGGGAAAGGATGCACGCCACAGGGGTCGAAGTAGCTTACGGGCAGTTTCTGCGGTCCCTTTCGTCCATCGGCTTTGCTGAACTCTCAGGGCTCCCAGTGTCTCAGGTAGTTCGGCAGGAGCCTCCAGTTCATGGAGATACTTGAATTTCCATCCTCGAAGTTGTGCTCTGTAACTCAAATCCAGATCCTCCGCCAGTGTGTCGCCCTGCCATCCCCCCGATTCCGTGATGCAACTTCGTTTCCAGAGCCCAGCCGTTCCATTAAAATTAATAAAACAGCCGGAGGCGCTTCGCGCAACATGCTCAACGGCAAAATGTGTGTCGAGAGACCATGCCTGCACTTGAGTCAGTAGCGAGGAATGGGCATTTATATGCCCCCAGCGCGCCTGGATCATGCCCAGCTTTTCTTCTTCCATGAATGGGACCAGGGAAAGAAGAAAATTTTCCGGAGGGACAAAATCAGCATCAAATATCGCAATAAGATCTCCGTCCGCAGACTTCAACCCGTTCCCCAGTGCACCTGCTTTATATCCTTCACGATGGGAACGTTGTATATGGGAGATGTTGAGCCCTTTTTCTTTCCAGTCATCAACTGCTTGGCGGGAAATGGTCACAGTTTCATCAGATGAGTCGTCCAGGATCTGTAACTGTAACCGGTCACGGGGATACTGAATAGCTGCACAAGCGTCAATCACGCGTCTGGCCACCCCAGCTTCGTTATACAGTGGAATTTGGATGGTGACCCGTGGCAAGGAGCCGTTGCGGTTCGGATCCGGTGGTGGATCCGTGTCAGATTTTCCTCCTCGGGCAACAACAACAGCCATCCACAGGAGGTTGACACCATAGAAGGCAAGCACGATCATAGCGCCCGCATACAGTAGGGCAAACATAATCGCTACCAGTTGGATGTTGCCGCCGTGAAGAGATCATCGGCAATATTTTCAAGCGCAGCCAATGCAGCAGATTCTTCCGCCTCCAATCCGCCTTCCAGTGCATCGTAATCGTCGAAGCCACTGAACGTACGTTGTAGTGCATCATCGTCCACCTGATTCATATACTGCGCCGCAACAGAGATGGTCACTCTGTTGTACTGAGCACGCTCTTGTCCAGTCACAGATGTTGGAGCGTTCGTGTACCGGGTAATCTGGGCGGTGAGTAAGAGGTCGGCCTCGGTTTCATCTTCGACCAACGTGAGTCGCGTCTGCTGGACAAACCGTTCGATCATAAGTTCTGTCAGAGATTCGTCCAGAAGTGTGAGGGGGCCTACACTTTGATCTTCCACAAGCGGGATCGCAATTGTATTTAGATGAGCAGGAATACTTACGCCACTAAAGCTGTAATAGGAACAACCCTGCAGAAAAAAGACAAATCCGATCAATACGAGGTTAGCCCGGGTCTTCATCCAGCTCTTTGAGCTTACGGTACAGAGTGCGGGGGCTGATCCCAAGTGCCTTCGCAGACTCTTTACGGTTTCCGTCAAATTTCTCCATAGCTTTCAGGATCAGTTCTCGTTCCGCCTCTTCAATGGTTGGCAGTGAGTCTTCCTTCTGATCATCTTCAACTTCATACGTAACTCCGTCAAGGTTCTGCTCCCTCTCAGGTCTGGGAAGCATGGGTAAGGTAGGGCGGTCAATCTGCAGTTCCTCTGGATACGGAGGATCCGGTTTGCCGCTTGCAAGGCTCTCGCGAAATACCTGGCCCACGTCCTTACGTAGATCCTGAATATCCTGACGAATTTCCAGCAATGCCCGATAGACGACTTTCAGCTCAGGTGACGATTCACTGTCCATTGGTGCTTTTGCCTTTACCGGCATCAGGGATGTCGAGGAGCTGTTGGTAGTGATTCCACGCAGAAAAGGACGAATATCATCGGCATCCACGTTGGCGCCACGGTGCAGGACAACGACTTGGTCGGCCACATTCCGCAGCTCCCGCACATTCCCTGGCCATTGATAAGATTCAAGAAGGTCGTAGGCTGCTGCCGTCAATGTGCGGGGAGGAGATTGATATTTCTGACTGGATGAATACAGGAAGGCATCAAAGATAGGCCGGATGTCATCCCTTCGCTCGCGGAGCGGAGGGATGTGGATAATCACCGTGCTAAGGCGATAATAGAGATCCTCCCTGAACCGGCCATCTGCTACTTCGCTTCCCAGATTCTTATTTGTTGCCGCCACGACGCGCGCATCTGTTCGCTGCATGACGGTGGATCCAACACGGTTAAAGGTTCCAGACTCAAGCACACGAAGCAGCCTGACCTGTGTAGACTGCGGCATTTCGCCAATTTCGTCCAGAAAAATCGTTCCGCCATCCGCTTCTTCGAAGAGTCCGCGCCGACGTTCGGTGGCACCGGTATAGGAGCCTTTTTCCGCGCCGAAGAGTTCAGACTCAATCAATCCCTCGGGAATTGCTCCCGTATTGATGACTTTGAGTGCTTTATGTCGGCGTAGCGATAATTCATGAATCGCTTGCGCAATCAACTCCTTGCCAACACCACTCTCTCCCTCAATCAGAACAGAGATATCCGTACGTGCAACCTGGCGGACACGGTCAATGACATGGTAGATCCCGGGGGATTCACCAATGATTCCAAATCGTTTTTGTACGGTTTGTCGATCCATGGGGAGAGGAATTGCTGGCCAGCTCAACCAGCCAGAACGTCACCAAAGAGGGTCGCAGAAGTACATCCTTCGATTCGCACCTTCGCATACATTCCGGCCTGAAGCATGCCGCGATCAAAGATGACCATTTTGTTTGTATCTGTACGGCCACATAGTTGTTCGGAGTTACGCTTGCTAGGGCCTTCCACCAATACGGTATGTGTGAGACCGATTTCCTCTTCGTTCTTCTGTCGGGAAATCGAATTTTGGAGTGAGATGATTTCACTCAGTCGGCGTTTTTTGGTCTCTTCAGGAACATCGTCAGTGTACTTACGTGCTGCATAGGTGTCGGGGCGCTCCGAGTACATAAACATAAAGGCATGATCATATTGAATCTCTGCCATCAGTGAGAGTGTATCCTGATGTTCCGCCTCTGTTTCGCCGCAAAACCCTGCGATAATATCGGTCGAAAGGGATACTCCTGGGCAAATCCGGCGTGCACGTTCAATGAGTGTACGATACTCATCTGCGGAGTAGCCCCGGCGCATGCGTCGTAGCACCTCTGAATTGCCATGCTGTACAGGCAGATGAATAAAGTTGCACACATTCGGACGCTCCTGATGGACTTCCAGTAGTGCTTTGGAGCAGTCTTTTGGATGACTGGTCGAATAGCGGATGCGTAGTTGAGGGGAAAGCAGGCTGACCCGATAGACCAGGGTCGCAAAATCTACCGGTCCGTCCTGATATGAATTCACATTCTGCCCAAGCAGCGTCACTTCCCGATAGCCGGCATCAAAGAGCTCCTGGCATTCCTGAACGATGGTCGCGGCATTGCGGCTACGCTCACGCCCGCGAGTAAAGGGGACCACGCAGAACGCGCACATATTGTCGCAGCCTCGCATGATCGAAACAAATGCACTAACCCCATTGGAATCGTATCTCACAGGTGCAATATCAGCGTAGGTCTCTTCACGTGACAACTGAACATTGACCGCACTCTGACCAGTCTCTTCCACCTGGCGCAGCAGGCGAGGAAGATCACGGTATGCATCCGGTCCGATAACGATATCTACTAGACGCTCCTGCTCGAGAAGTTTGCTACGCAGGCGCTCGGCCATACAGCCAAGTACACCAATCGTCAGATCTGGATTGTGCTTGCGTTTGCGGGCACGAAAAAATTCAAGACGCCGCCGGACTCGCTGCTCCGCATTCTCTCGGATCGCGCACGTATTCAGAAGGACAACGTCCGCTTGGAGAGGGTCATGTGTTAGTCCGTATCCGGCGCTGCGCAGCACAGAAGCAACGATTTCGGAGTCGGACACATTCATCTGACATCCGTAGGTTTCTAGATATACAGACGAACTGCCTTCAGATTCCGATTGAGGCAGCTTTGCTGCGTCCAGATCTTCAAGTATGGGGAGACGATTCTGCACGACTTCGAAAAAACGACTAAACCAACAACGGAAAACGCATAAATCCCCGATTTTGTTCTCCAAAGCTCTTGTTCAGCATGGCTCGGAGTCGTAAATTAATTTTTCACTCTCTCATTAACGACACTCAAATGAAACGAGCTCTTTTTACCGTAACGCTACTTTTTCTTCCATTTGCCGTAATGGCTCAGCCCGATCCTGCGACGCCGGATGGAGAGAATCTAATGGTGCCTGAATCCTGGCAAGTACGCCTTGATCGGCCAAACCCGGACGTAGTGATTGGCGCAGATGGAGAGTCGGCAGATATTTTCTTTGTGAACATGACTCCCGGATGGCACATCACCACCGGTCCTGCCGCGATCTTTTATCACCCGGAATTGACGGCGGAGGGAAGTTATACGATGGAAGCCACCATTCACCTGTTCGATCCAGGAGAGCGTCGCGAAGCCTATGGTGTATTTATGGGCGGTCAGAATCTTGACGGAGATGAAATCGTGTACGATTACTTTCTTCTTCGCAATACCGGAGAATTTTTGCTCAAACGTCGGAGTGGATCAGAGACATCCATCATCCAGGACTGGACAGCCAGTGATGCAGTCAACACCTTCGGTCCTGATACCGGGAGTTCGGTTGAGAATCATCTGCGGGTTGACGTACACGAAGAGACTGTCACATTTTCCGTTAATGGCACCGAAGTCGCCAGCACTTCCCGTGACCAGATAATGACGGATGGGATTGCCGGTCTTCGAATCAACCACGCGCTGAATGTACATGTCAGCGACGTGAAGGTGACCCCCCACGAATAATTGCTCGGATTACCCCCGGGCGGATTCATATGGGAGGTTTAAGGGAATCCTGTCAATATATTGACATGGTTGCCCAAGGTGAATTTCCTGGCAGGCACCGCGGGAATCCAGTCCGATAGAGGTTAGGTTTTGCTCTGCACAGCCATCTGGCGTGCCACGTACTGGGCCAGTATGTCAAATTCCACATTACAACGCATCCCCGGCTGCCAGGTGCTTACATTGGTATGCTGATAGGTCTGTGGGATGATGGCGACAGAGATATACGATTCGTTAAGGTCTGCGATGGTCAGGCTGATACCATCCAGAGCAATAGATCCTCGCGGAACGACGAGACCGAAATATTCATCAGGGATCAGGAACTCATAGATCCGTTTATCTTCTTGTATGGATGCGCGTGTAATGGTGCACACTGTATCGATGTGTCCCTGTACCAGGTGTCCATCCAGGCGGGAGTTTGCGAGCAGGGCTCTCTCCAGGTTGACAGGAGTGTCAGGCAATAGCTCGGCGAGCGTGGTTTTGGAGAGCGTCTCAGGCACGGCCAGGACCGTGAAGGAATCGGGAGAATGATCTGTCAGACTCAAACAGACACCATTTACTGCAATGCTCTGTCCCACCGATAGCTCGGAGGACAAAGCAGCACGGATCACCAGTTCCCGTCCATAGGGAGTTGTGCGGCTGCTCGTTAATTGGCCAACCTGCTCTACAAGACCTGTGAACATGTTTGATGGGATCTGTCAATTACTAAAATAGTGGTCTTTTGCTGGTCTTTGACCTAAGCAGGAACTGGATGTTTATACCCGGTAAAGAGTTGATCGTGTTCAACGGTTTCCCAAGAGTATTCTCCAAACACCTTACTCTGGTCTAAGTTATGAACTCCTAAATCTTCAACGCCTCGCAAGCCATTGCCAATGAGTTTGGGAGCAATAAAGAGTCGAAGCCGATCAACGAGATCCTGCTTCAGTAGTGCGGAAGCAAGCCCGGGTCCGGCTTCCACGAGGAGCGATTGAATGTTCAGATCCCTACCGAGCAGGCGGATCAGTGATGGGAGTGCCACATGGTTTCCCTCAGATTGAGCAGTGATCAGGCGGCCACCCCTATTCTGGAGCCTGTCGGCGTAGGCGGGGCTGGACTTGTGCGCAACCACGACAATGGTTTTAGAGATCCACTCATCTGTGAATATTTTCAGCGTACCAGGTAATCTGCCTTGCCCGTCAAGTACAACTCGCCACGGCTGCGTTCCAGATACATGCCGGACAGTCAGGCACGGATCATCGGTGCGTGCCGTACCGGAGCCTATTAGGATAGCATCATGTTCCCTGCGCCAGACATGAACGAGTTTTCGCGCTGCCTTGCCGGTAATCCATTGGCTTTCTCCCGTCGCGGTTGCGATGCAGCCATCGAGGGTTTGGGCAAGTTTTAGCGTGACAAACGGGACCTGTCGGGTCTGCCAGTGGACGAAAGCTTCGTTAAACCGGTAGCACCGCGTTTTCAGTACATCAGTCATGACGGAGACGTTTGCAGACCTCAATTGATCAATGCCTCCCGCTGCGGTTGGATTCGGATCCCGCATTCCGACGATGACACGGACAATTCCAGCATTTAGAATATCACGGGTGCAAGGAGGTGTACGCCCCTGGTGGTTGCAAGGCTCAAGATTGACGACCAGGGTTGCCCCGTGGAGTGCGTCAGATCCATATCGTGATCGGACCTGATCCATGGCTTCTGCCTCCGCATGGAGAGCACCAGCACGTTTGTGCCAACCCTCTCCAAGCACCGTGCCTTCAGGACTTAGAATGACGCAACCCACACGCGGATTGGGGCTGGTTGCACTGTCTGCATTTGCAGCCAGTGAGAGGCATCGTTCCATCCAGTGTGCAGCTGACTCTGGTGACATGAGAGCATCAAGGCATAATCAAGGAGGTCGAACGCAGCAGGGGAAGCGGTCGTTTCCCCGATACGGGTTCAGCTTGATAATCGCGTTATTCTAGGTTCAAATGCCCAGCGTACGAATACGAGGAGAATGCTGACCCAAATGCAGCATTGAGCATGCGGGCGTTCGAGGTAGTGTTCTGGCAATCTGAATTGCCAAATGGGTGCGCACGGAACTTAGTTTTTCAACGGGAAGTGTATCTTAAAGTTGATGCGAGTATTCGGAT
>JAPPBZ010000208.1 GCA_026702635.1 Bacteroidota bacterium | reverse complement strand
GGGATCTTCGCGACAGCGCTGTTGATGATCAAGCGACCGCCGAAGATGGAAATGTAAATTTTCGCAAATTCGCCTCATCTACCTCACGGAGCAGTTCCTCATCCTCTATCCCAAACGCAATCAAGGTTCCTATCGTTACTACAGATATGTCGGCACACCCATCCGCCACACCTTCTAGATCAACCGGCTTATTCGGCGTAAACTCACACGAATCTATGTTCGCTTCCTGCCCCTGAACCCGAACCGAGATACCAAGGGCATGTACGGTTTCCAATGCTTCCTCAAGAATCAGGCGAGCACGAAGCAGCCGTGTATGTTCATCTGGAACCACCACTTCTGTTGGAGTCTCTTGACCGACCTTCTCCATAAAAGTTTTTACACGCTGATAGTGTTCTGTTGGCATCGCAGTTCATGGGAGTTTCTACAAAAATAGGGATTTCAAATCAGATCGGAATGAATGCAGATGGTGCCTTTGCTAAGAGGTTGTTTCGGGGTACTCTGTTCCCTTGGTAAGTGAGTTCAGCCGGGTCAGTAGTCACAGCCAGACAGCACTATCAAATGAACCGACCAGCGCGTCTCTCGCAAAAACCTGGCACACCGCGGCGCTTCCCCTTTCGAGCTGCTTCATCTATTTCCTTCCTATACTCTCCCACCCCCACACGAGACAACGCCGTCTCGTTCACGCTAAAGACTCTATCAGAGCATCATATTGCTCTACATGAACCGACCAATCAAGACGGTCTACGATCCCCCGAAGTGTGCTCGTGGGAAGTGGATGCTCTTCACCGGTCAACATCCCCTTCAAAATTGAAAACAACTCTTCCTCCGTTTCATAAAGGATGGGAGCATGCAGTAGTGGCTTATGTAGATTTTCTGGAATCAATTCCGGATAACTCAGACGATTCGGTAACAAGGGATGACACCCACAGTAGATGGCTTCCATCATTGCGATTCCAAAAAACTCGTGAACCGCGGTTGACACGACAATATCCGCACGATGCAACAACCGGCTATACTCCTCAAAATCCTCCGCATATCCGTAGTGTAGAATTCGCTCGGCGTAACGTTCAAATGCAACATCGAATTCAGATGGCTGCTCTTCAAAACGCTTACCTGCAAGAATCAACCGAAACCGACAACCCGCATCATCCAGGCGGTTCATGATCCTGAAGAAAGCTTCTGGATTCTTATCATATTCCCAACGCTGATTCCAGAGTACAATCGGTGGATCATCTCTCGTATCCCCCGTGCTGGCATAGCGCGCATGTGCCTGAAGATCCATTCCCAGATGCATGACTTGGCTCTTTGCACGAATTTCTGATACGGTGTGCAAATGAGTATAGTCTGGAAATACACGCAGCAGACCCGGAAGAGCACGGATAAATTCTTTGTAGTGAAACTCTGTGTTAAAGACAACCTGATCCGCTGCAAGACATGAGAGGTAATTGATATACGCATACGACAAATCCCGCTTCCCCTCACTCGATAGTGGATAAGTCAGTTGGTTTTCGTGCAAATAATAAATGACTGGCACGCTACCAATCTCTTTTCGGACCAAGGCCAAAAACGCCGGCAGATTGACCATGCTGGAAGCCAAGATCACATCGGGCTGAAAACCATCTGCAATCAGTTGCCTGGATTTCCGTGCAAGCGTCTGGGCCCCACCCTGAAGCCTCCACTTCCAAAATCTTGACGCCATAGTTACGAGTTCATACTCGTGACGGCTATTTCGAATGAGTCCGCTTACAAAATTCCGGTGCGAACCACCATACCATGGCTCAAGTGCCAGTACTTTCATGAGGGGTTAGATTTTCCGGGCTTCTTCTGGTGGCCAAATTTCTCTTGCACTTCTTCGTTTTCCTCCTCTGTGAGCGGGCGAACGATCGCCAATTCACGGACCTGCAGCAAATCTCGTAATGCGTTATCCATGACTTCCTGAGAAGTGACGGGAACCGTACCTCCGGCCGGAATTTCAATCTTACGCCCTTCCAGTTTGACGGAGATTGCCTTCTTGTTCGTGTTTTTGATGATCATGCCCTTACGGTGCCGGGCTATCATGACTTTATGATGTTAGATTAGGTCAAAGTATACGACTATTTGTGTGAAGACTATGCAAATAGTCTCGCCTTTGGTGCATAATCCTCGATACACAATAATTGATCTGCCATTGCGATTTCATCTTCCGAATTGGAAGCAATCACAACCAGGTGCTCGGCTTGCTTCGCTCCACCTACCATCTTCCTGAAAATTTCTTTTCCTTTTGGATCCAAACCCAACGTTGGCTCATCCAACAAAAGAACCTTAGGTTCATGGAATAAAGCAGCTGCAAGGCGCACCCGCTGCTGCATGCCTGTTGAGTAGGTCCTTACCGGTTTGTCAATGTGAGCGGTCAATCCGACATCTGCGACCGTGGATTCTATCCGTGCTGGGTTTGAGTTCATTGACCGGGCCTTCCCTATAAATCTAAGATTCTCACGCAACGTCAGATCCTCATATACATTTACATACGGTGCCACAAGTCCTACGTGCAAAGCATGCTGTTCCCGTGGAATGACTTGTTCTGCAAGGGTCAGTTTCACTTCACCGTTTGTCGGCTGAAGGACCCCCGCCAGCATCTTCAGCAAGGTCGACTTTCCCGAGCCATTTGCACCAGTGATTGCCAGGATATCCCCAGAGAACAATTCTAAGTCAACACCGCTAAAAATTTGCCGGTATCCATAGCTGTGTCCGCCGCCTTGCACCGTTAAATGGATCATCTTACCTTTGCCCGAAGCATTTAACAAGATCTACACACACTGCAAGACCATGATTCAGATTGACGCCCAAATACAACAATAACGTTATTTCACGGTGTGAGCTGTTTAGAAACCAAGTACACATTTACACCAATCCGAGAATTCGCAAGGCCATGATCAGTACGGCAACGACCATGACTCCTCGTATGACCTTTTCGCCTCGCCGAATTGCAACCTTGGCTGCGATAAATGCTCCTGTCGCATTTCCTGCGGCCAAAGTCAATCCAAACCCCCAGTCTACTTTACCCAAGATTGCAAACACGAAAAGTGTCGGAATCGTGTAGAGTAATATAACCGTGACCTTGTGGACGGTGGTCGTGAGCAGATCCAAATGCAACAAGTGGAAAAATACCGCCATAAACAAAAACCCGATGCCTATCTGAACAAATCCTCCATAGAATCCAATCAGCAAAAGTACTGGCCCCGTCCAGACTGATTTCCTTGCAATCTTATCAGAAGCTCCGTTCCCTCGCGGAACAAGCATGGTCAGAACGACCACAATTAACAGGCCCGCAAGAATTTTCTCGAACAAGGCGTCTTCAATCCTGGTGGCCATAAAAGCACCAGATATCGCTCCCGGGATCGTCCACAACCCATAGGAGATACTTTTGCGTATACGGGTCTTCTTCTCAGACGAAAACGTTAGCGTGGCCGATATATTCTGAACAAGAAGCGCAACACGATTCGTCCCGTTCGCTACACCGGCATCAAGTCCCAGTAAGATGAGTGCAGGTAGCATAATGGTTGAACCTCCCCCCGCCATCACGTTCATAATCCCTCCAACCACGCCTGCGAAGAAAAGAATCAAGAGGGCGTGCAACTCCGGCATGAAGCTGTCTCAGCGACGGATCATGACAATTGACTTCGTCTCACCTTCTAGGCTTGATTGCCCGCGAGACAACCTAAAACCTCCCGGGTGACGCCAGTCATCCAGTGCTTCCACATCGATCGCTGGATCGCGCACAATAAAATTCATGAGCTGCCCACGATAGACTGCATCCTCTTTCAAGATACTTCCATCTGCATTGTGAAAGCTTACCGTTGCTCGTGCAACGTGAGATCCATCATCGTCCCACGCCTCACGATAGGATTCCGGCAATAAATCCCATACAAAGCGGTTCCGAACCACCCTATTCAGAAATGGGCTAATGTGTGGCCTCCAGAAAGTAGTCAGGGAGCCGATTTCGGAAAGAGCGGCAGACATTTTGAGCTTGTACTCCGGCACCAAATCATCTGGGCGAAGCAGCCCGAACAGGCCACTGAAAATGACGCTGTTTTCCAATAGACGCCGCTGCGCCCCTGTAGGAAGCCCGTCAAAGTCAACTGCACTAAAAAACGGATCCGGCACAAACCGCTTACGTGCCGCCATCAGCGGTGCAGAATAGACAGCCTTTGCCAGTTTCACACCGTCTGAGAGCCCTTCGGGGCCAAAAATATCTTCGAGAACCTCCGTTTCGTTACGCCGGATAAGCTCCAACAACTGATCTAAAATCTCCCGACGCTTAGGGATCAACTGATGAAAGTAGTTGAAGGTCGTCTTGGAGCGATAGTCGAAAACATCTGGAGCAAACGGATTCCCTCCGCTCGCCATGAAATTCGCCGATCCAACCAGCACTGCAAACCGATCGTCGATAATTCTCCTCCCTTTCAAGATTCCGAACGCCCCGAAGACGCAGATCCCATGATCTCTTCCATCTGCGAATTTATTTCCTGCGCCTGCTCATTTGCTTTTGCTACAAGCGCCTCTCCTTCGGATTTCGCACCCGCATTTTCCTGGGGCTCTTTCATTGTGTCCGCCAGGCTTCCAACCTGTTTAGCCAACTCCTCCAAGTGAAAGGTTACACGGCGACGTAACCGACTGCCTTCCTCGGGAGCTAGGAGGAGTCCCAGCGTAAAACCTACTCCTCCACCCATCAGAAGCCCCCAACCTAGGGCGCGTGTCACATCTCCTAAGCCATAATTCTTAGACATTGCTTTCGGGCTGTAATATGATGACTACCTACCGACTTCAACCCCAAACCAGATTAAAGACCAGCGTCAGACGGCCAAGCCTAGCGATTTCGCTTTTTATGACGATTTTTGCGCAGTCGTTTTTTGCGCTTATGTGTTGCGATCTTATGACGCTTCCTTTTCTTGCCACAGGGCATATAATGATTTGATTTTGTAGTTAAGGTATAGCAGGACCAAAAAGAACCGTGTTTTACTAAGGAGTGCATTAATCGGTTCCATTCTCACGCTCTGCCTATTCCGTCGAAATAACTTATCTTTCTTGCATTCAGACTGGTGACTCCTATTCCTTCTATAGATAATCACTCCCTTCCGCCAAACCTACAATCTCACGAATCCGGCGGATTTGAATATATCGATTCGGGTGAAGATCACGAGCGTCCGCCCATCCTTCTCCTGCATGGACTTCTGGGAAACCCAGAGGGTTGGTTTGATGCGGCTTCTGCCTTGGTAACCAATGGATATCGTGCAATTGTCCCCAATTTGAAGATGGATGATCTACCCCGTAGACAGGCCCACGTACAGGGACTCGTTGATTACGTATATGAATTTACCACTTTCCTGGGCCTTGATGAAATGATTCTGGTTGGCAATTCCCTAGGTGGGCAAATCGCCGTCAGATACATTACCTGTCATCCGAAACATGTTGCCGGTCTGATACTGTCCGCCTCCTCCGGGATTTACGAAACAGAAGTAGGACATACAACTTTTCGACGCAATGATCGCGAATATATCCGAGTCAAGGCGGAAAAGACATTCTACGACCCAGCAATGGTAACTGAAGAACTGCTCGACCGCATATCTGACATTGCGACAAACAGATTACGCGCACTTCGTTTTGTCTGGCTTGCTCGAAGTTCCATGAAAGACCTCGTGGTTGACGAGCTCGGCGAGGTTAACGTACCCGCTTTCCTCATATGGGGTTCAGAAGATCAGATCACCCCACCTGATGTCGCCCACATGTTCCGGGAATTACTCCCTGACGCAGAATTGCGGTTCATCGAAAAATGTGGCCATGCTCCAATGATGGAGCGTCCCAAAGCCTTCAACCAATTGATGATCGAATTCCTGGATTGCTCTTTCAGCAAAGTCACCACTCCCGCCTAAGCAACATCTCCGTGCACAAAAACCTTCTTGCGGTCTTGATTCTGACCTTGACGGTGATCGGTTGCTCTCCCACGCTATACCCCCTCTACCGAGACTACGAGCACGATTACCATGGTGATGTTCCGCTGTCCCAAATTGAAGAGGCCCTGATAGAGGCGGGATGGGAATTGCTCCCGTCGTCTCTACCAAATGCGGTTTCTACAGTAAATCGCCAGATTCGTAACTGGCTTCTATACAAGGTTGTTGTCCAGGTAGAGGCCGTGCCGATCGGTGCTCAGCATGTGCGCTTGTTTGTGCACCCCTACCGAGTCTACCCAAGCGGTTCACGAAGTAAAATTCCCTTTCTGAAACGCAGTATCCGTCGCCGAGTCATTCATGATATTGAGCGGGTTTTTGAATCACATGGACTCATTGCGGTTGGAACGGACATGTCTCGGGACGAGGTTCGTTCCAGATAATTTCCTTCCCTGAGTACCTGAATCGGGTCCATATAGATTACGATGATGAACCTTTCTCCGACTGTCGGCGTATTTCTTACTCCATGGGGATGATCAGGCTTCGACGGATTGCATCGTGCAACAAGCTGCGTGTCGAGTCAATCTGACTTGGACTCGTAAAAATCACGTCAGAAAACCTGTAACTGCGAACGATTATTCGTACGCGATGGCGGCATAAACCCGCTATCTGTCTTCTATACATACCCGCTCACAGGTGGTATAGAAGGCATCGCCAAATGTGAGCACCCTATCTGGATTCCGGCTGTATCCTGGTAGCGGTATCGATCAGCCTTTGCTGACACCCGGCCCCGGTCGCACGCCATGGGTAGATGCAAGACATTAAGGTGTGACCTACACACGTAGACGCTTGTCTGTCCGACCTTTCGGACCCGGGTTCGATTCCCGGCATCTCCACAACAGAATGCCCGCGCCCCGCGGGCGTTCTTGTTTGATCCCGGCTCGCTTCAATTCTTCTCGTATAGTCTTAACAGAGTATCAAACAACGAGCGTTGATGCCTGAGTGCAGAAATCCGATCAGGGGGATCCGTCCGCGCCTCCAGTAAAATCCAGCCGACATATTCGGATTTTACGAGTAGCTCAAAGAGTTTTTTATATGGATACGCAGCACCATCGAGTTCGCGAATGTGAACCGTCTCCCCAAAATAGCCTCGGACAAGGTCAAAATTATGCGCGAGTCCCGGCTCATTCAAATCTGCCTCATTACAGTTCCAACATACACGGACATTATGATGACTCGCTGCCTCCATGATTTGTCTGACGACGGGTAATTCGTCCGTACGATATCCATGAACTTCAAGTCGAATTTCCTGTCCATAATCCTCACCAAATTGACCAAGTGTCCGCAGTGCCCGCCCGATCTGGGCGATCGTCTGTTCTTCGGGAATACCGTCGGGCAAAGCATCCGGCTTCACTTTGACGCCACTCGCTCCTACATCATGGGCCAAGACAATCGAAGCTTTTGCTTGACTGATTGCGTGTGCCTGTTGGGCAGCTTCTATGTGATGAAAGGACCAATTGGTTCCCAATCCTACCAAAACCACATCACTATCCATAAATTGTGCCTGTACGGCTGCACGTTCTGCGGCAGATAGATGTATCTCTACACCATGCGCATGTTCGGTTCGCAATTCTACCCCTTCTATTCCCGTATTCTGACAGTTCCGAATCAGTGTCGGGAGATCCCAATCCCGCCCCCAGAGATAGGTTACGAGGCCAAACCTCATATCTCCACTTCTTCGGGATATTGATTCAAATAATCCTCCGAACGGACGTCTAAAAAACTGACGACGAGATGAACGCATAGTAATTATGGGCTTCCGTTTTATACAAAATGCAACAGGAAGGATCCCCCAAATAAACTTATTCCTATATTTGAGCGGGAATGGTTGGCCATGGCCAATTGATATTCAGGGATGGCTCCAGTGGAGATGATGTTATGGTAAGCACCTGGTCGGATCACACTCCGGCTTAGTGTATCCACTGCTCGCAAAAACGCTTCCAGAACTCACTGCACTCAAGTACATAACCACCAGAGATTTTGTGTAGTTAAGTATATGATCCCTAAACTTTCCTGCCCTTAGGAGTTCATTCCCCAAACTCTAATCTCAAGCCGTAAATGCAAACCCGTCCGCCCAACTCACATAGATCAAGGACTATCCATGTCATTGGGCGTTATCCTCCTCCGATCGACGGCCAGAGTCTGGCGACTCAAAGCCTGGCAGATCTACTTCAACCAGATTACGATATTCGGCGATTTAACATGACACTCGCCGACCGAACTCTAATGCCATCAGGCCGTTTGGGGGCCCTACGCACGACGAGCCATTATCTTGGTCTAAAGCCCAAACTACGAGATCGGCTCTCCGATGGCAATCCAGTGCTGTGGACAAATATTTCCAGTCAACCATCGGGGCATTGGCGTGACCTTCTGACGATAATGCCCTGCCTAAGGCCCACTCAGCCCGTGGTTGCAGTGGTGCATTGGGGGAATTTTTCCCGACTGTTTACACATGGGATTACAGGCATCACAGCAAAACACCTCATCCACCGCCTAAATCGCGTTGTGGTTCTGAGTCATGAACTAGCAAAACAGGTGGCACGCTGGATCCCGGCAGATAAACTTCTTGTTATTCCGAATTATGTCCGACCACTTGCCACGGAAGATGAAATTCAGATCAAGCGTCAGAACCATTCCTCCTCAAAAATACTCAGGGTGTTATTCCTGAGCCATATGATTAAAGAAAAAGGTTGTTATGACCTCTTGCATGGAATTTCGATTGCAGTCAAGCAAGGGCTTTCCGTTGAAGCACACTTCGCTGGGCGATGGAATGACAACCGTGACGAAGGGCATTTTCATCGTGCAATCAACCAGTTGGGGCTGACGAAATGCATCACCGTTCATGGCCCAATCTCAGATCGAGCACTCGTTGCAAAGCTTCATCGAAAAGCAGATGTGTTTGCCCTTCCAAGCATACTTCATTATGAGGCACAACCTTTGGCAATTATGGAAGCACTCAGCACAGCAACTCCGGTGATTATCACCAAGCGCCCCGTACTTGAGGCACTCGTTGACACGGAGCAGGGGGCTTTCCTTATCCCACCGCATGATCCCGGTGCCATTGCAAAAGCTCTACAGTCTCTCAGCGACGAAAAGACATGGCTGAATTGCTCATTTGCCGTGCGCAAGCACTATGAAACTGCTTATAGCCCGGAAGCCGTTCGGCAGCTGTGGATTAATCTGATTGAAGACCTATCCACCTGGTTTTGATCTGCATTTGGCAGGCACCCGATTGCCGGGATTGAGTGTCTTGAAGTACCGTTGGCGATAGGAATAGGGGCTGCAATCCCAACATCACTTGAACCAGATATTTCGGGAAATTGATCTGGCACGATGTTGGATGTATTCAAAAATTTGTTATATTTGAGTTCCTGTCCGCTTTTGTGAAAGCGGTTCCACTTCCACAGCTAACTATTAATTATTCATCCATGCTAGGAGATAAGCAAAATTCTCGTCGTGACTTTATCAAGAAATCCGCCATCGGTACCGCCGCTGTCGTGGCCGGTATGCAGGGTACACGAACTGTGCGTGCTTCAGCACCCGCAACGGGTTCGGTATTGGGAGCCAACGATGCGGTTGTGTGCGGATTCATCGGCGTAGGTGGTCAAGGCTTTAACGCTCACTTACTGAACGTTACCAACCCAACGAATAACGGTAGACCCCGTCATAACGTACAGTTGAATGCGATTGGCGCAGCAGCCTGTGACCTATTCTCCAAGCGGCGCGACCAAGCTCACGCCGCGCTGGATGCAGCACGTCAAGCGGCTGGCCGCGAAGCTGCGGTAGAAGTCCACGAAGATTACCAGGCAATTTTGGACAACCCGGATATTGACGCGGTATTTATTGGTACAGTTGACCACTGGCACACAAAGATTGCCGTGGATGCATTGGATGCAGGCAAGCATGTATACTGCGAAAAGCCGATGACACGGTATTTTGCCGAAGGGTTCGAGATCTATGACAAGGTCAAGGAAACCGGTCATAAGTTCCAGATCGGTTCTCAATTCTGTACCCAAGGAAAATGGCATGCAGCCGCAGAGTTGATTCGTGCCGGACGGATTGGTCCGCTGGTCCTGGCACAGGACTCTTACTGTCGCAACACTCCCATCGGTGAATGGAATTATTACCGGCTAGAACCAGAGCTCGAAGATGGAGCTACGATTGACTGGAAAAAGTGGCTGGGACCGGTATCCGACCGCGAGTTCAATGCGCAGCATTACCATCGCTGGCGTAAGTATTATCCGTATTGTGCAGGCATTTTGGGTGACCTCCTCGCACACCGAATCCATCCCCTTCTGATTGCAACAGGTGCCCCCGAATTTCCAAAGCGGGTATGCTCAGTCGGTAACAAAACAATTGGGGATGCCAATCTCGGACCAGAAGACCGTGATGTGACTGATAACTGCCAACTCTTGGCCGAATTCCCAAGTGGACTTTGCATGGTCGTGACGGGAAGCAGCGTAAATGAGCAGGGACTGGGACAGGTCATTCGAGGCAATGAGGGTACCCTGTACTTTAGTGGCGAAAACCTGGAACTCCGTCCTGAGCGTCCTTTCGCAGACTTGGTTGATGGAGAGCAAATGGACAACCTTCTGCCTGGTGCAGATGTGCCTGCACACATTCAAGATTTCTTTGCAGCAATTCGTGAAGATGGACAAACGAATGGGAATATTGATGTTGCCATTCGGGCGCAAGCCATCATCTCTATGGCAGAATTGAGTGAGCGCATGGGCGAAATGATCTACTTCAATGAAGAAGATCGGTCTCTCCATACGGGTAGCGGGTCAAAGATTGAACCGATCACGTACGCCACCGAAACTCACTAAGTTTGGTAAGCTGCGCAGATATGGAAGGGATTGACTCTGCCACTTCCGTATCGGTTTACCTTAGATGTAACTGCTTATGCAAACCGTTCGACTGGCGCTTAACGCCATGGCGACACGGTTTGAGTTGGTGATTCATGGGGAGGACGCTGTGCTCCTGAGAGCAGCAGGTGAGGAGGCTCTGTCTGAAATCAAGCGTTTGGACGAGCGCCTGAGCTTCTATAACCCCACCAGCGAAATCAGCCATATCAACGATAACGCATCGAAGTACCCCGTACAAGTCACACCAGAGCTCTATTCCCTTCTGAAAATGGCCTCTGACCTTTACGACAAGACAGAAGGGGCATTTGATGTCACGGTAGGACCGCTCATGCGTTGTTGGGGATTTGTGCGCGGCTCGGGTGCCTGGCCCAAAGAATCCGCAAGAGAAGAAGCCCTGGAAAAAACCGGGATGGACCAGGTACTGCTGGATGAGGAAGAATATACGGTCGCCTTCAAGCAGGATGGAATGGCCATTGACCTTGGTGCGATTGGGAAAGGATATGCCATCCAGGAGGCCGCAGATCTACTTCGGGAATGTGGAATCATATCTGCTCTCCTTCACGGAGGCACGAGCACTATGGCAGCCATCGGAACACCCTCCCCAGGCGATGAGGGATGGACAATCGGAGTCATCGATCCCCTGGACGAATCTAACATGCTGACATCAACGACCATTTGTGACGAAGCCTTCTCTGTGTCGGCCCCACATGGGAAGGCATTCAAGAAAGGGGATCAGATATGGGGACATGTGATTGATCCGCGTGTTGGCTATCCTGTACAAGGTGCTGCAGTTGCCGCAGTAATCCATTCATCGGCAACAGTCTGCGATGCAGTCTCAACGGCACTCTTAGCCGCGAATCGTACCGAAATAGATCAAATGGCACAGAAATTTCAGGATATACGTATACTCTGTGCATACTCCGATGGAAATGAACTAAATTTTGTCTCCAATGGGTTCAATTCAGTAAACTCAACGATTCTCAATGACGAAAAAAACGGTTAGTAGAAGAGCTTTTCTTATGGGTAGTGCTGCCCTCAGCGGAGCAGGCTTGGTGCGCGCAGCCAACATCAAAACCAGGCCGTGGCCCGGTAACCGCGATGACGTTCATTGTGGCATCATTGGTTATGGTCCACAGGGGCGAGAAATCACCGCTACACTTGCTCGTGTCCCTGGTGCAGTGGTCTCAGCCATCTGTGACACCTATGCTCCTATGCTCCGCCGTGCACAGCGGGACGCACCAGATGCAACACGACATGCGGACTATCGCGAGATTCTCGACAATCCAGATATCCAAGCCGTGATCGTAGCAACCCCCACACATCTGCACCGTGATATTGTACTCGATGCGCTGAGTGCAGGCAAGAATGTGTACTGTGAAGCGCCAATGGCATCCTCAATTGATGATGCAAAATCGATTGCACGTGCTGCGCGAGATGCATCCAGTCAAATCTTCCAGGTTGGCCAGATTTATCGCTCAAACCCACAACACCGCTCAGTATTTCAATTTATGCGTAGTGGGGCAATCGGTAAACCTGCGATGGCACGTGGGCAGTGGCATGCGAAAGAGAGTTGGCGACGAGCCTCCCCCAATGCTGAACGTGTTCGTGAGCTGAACTGGCGTCTGGACCCCCAGCTGAGTATCGGATTGATTGGCGAAGCTGCATTACTGCAGATGGATGTCGCCTACTGGGTACTCGGTGAACTTCCTACCGCGGTTCACGGGTTTGGACAAATCATGGGATGGAATGATGGACGAGAGGTACCCGACACAATTCAGGCAATTTTTGAGTTTCCGAGTGGTCTGCACATGCTCTTTGACGCAACTCTTGTGAGCTCCTATGAAGAGGCTTATGAAGTTTATATGGGATCCGAGAGTACCATTGTGTTTCGTGACCGCGGTAAAGCATGGATGTTCAAGGAGGTCGACTCCTTGATGCTCGGCTGGGAGGTGTACGCGAGAAAAGACCGGTTTTACAAGGAAACGGGCATTGCCCTTCTAGCCAATGCAACCCAGTTGGATGCCCAAAATGTAGATCCAACCGAAGACGATCCCAATGTCGAAACTCCTCTATGGTATGCAATGCAGGAGTTCATGGATAATCACGCTTTTGGACCTTACCCGCCCGCTGCAAATTGGGAGCGGGGATTAGAGGCTGCCGCGATTGCAATTACAGCGAACCAAGCCATTATGGAGCGTACCCGCAAGGAGATTGATCCGTTGTTGTATACGCTGGACTAACTCGGGGCCATGCTGACCCTGACGGAAAAAGCTCTCTTTGCCTTGGCGGCACTTTTTGCCGTTTATGGTACTGGTTTAGGATTTTCTGCAGTATTCAAGATTATTCAGCGTGGGCAGCCCCCTGCCCTGAAGCTAGACTGGGGACGCACACTTCGTGCGATGGGCACATGGATCACAATGGGAGGCATGTGGAAGACGCGCCCTTTAACCAGCACAGTACATGCTGCGCTCGCATGGGGCTTCGTCCTTTACCTCCTGGTGAACGTCGTTGATCTGGCACGAGGGTACTTCTCTGTACCGATCCTATTCCCGAACTGGATTA
>JAPPBZ010000243.1 GCA_026702635.1 Bacteroidota bacterium | reverse complement strand
AACGGGGAGATCTTCAAAAGCCTCTGAGTTGAGACTAGCCACGTTCGCCGAGACATCCAACTGAACAATTGGACGCTCACTCATGACCACGATTTCATCCAGACCAACGGCTTCCTCGCTCAGTTCAATATCCCTGGTCGAAGTCAACCCGGTAGAAACCCGGACTCCCTCAACCCGCTGGGTTGCAAACCCAACAAAGGAAACCACCAGCGTATAGGTCCCTGGCCGAACGTTGTTGATGAAGTAGTAACCGTCCACCTGTGTGGCTCCACCTTGGCCCGTGCCCTCAATGACGACGGTTGCCCCGGGGATCGTCTCCCCTGTTGCAACATCGGTGACCACCCCGTCAATTTTGCCCGTTTGAGCAAATGCCATGGGCACGGTGAGCAGTAATAGCGCTGTCAAGCCTAATAGCTGTTTAAGTCTCATAGTAAATCCTCCATTTACTTACTGTTAATCTTAACTTAGCCCTGCCTACCCTCGTAAAGCAGGGCAGATCAGAGACACATGTCGTCCAGTCATCACGTGATGTAAGCGTTTTCAGCTCCCGTGCGAAGCGCCTACAGACAGAAACTTCCGATCAAACGGACTATGCATCCCCGCCAATTTAATTAAAAATTCTCAAACTATCCATATAATCTTCACAATTCTGATTTTTTTTCTGATCCCCAATAGAGAAAACTGCACTCGTTTGGGATACGCATTGTACATAATGTGCCGCGTATCATCGAGCTGAAAATCGTGGTCCCGTGGTGGTAGTACCCAAGTGTCATGTAACCCAACCTTCGCCTGTCCATACGGTTACAACCCGGATTACCAAAAAATCACATACAAAGCTGCCGTGATTGCTAGAATTGCAAAGGACAGGATGGCAAACACCGGATCCGTCTGAATGATATTGCGCCCTAAACGGATGGCTTTGCTGCTATCTTTCCCCCTCCCCTCAATAAGAGAGACAGCGACGATCAGTGCCACAGAAATCACAAACACCCATCCCATCCGATCTATGAATGGCATACCGGGCAGAAGCCATTTTATGAGGGCGGACAAAGGAATACTGAGCACAGCGGAGATCAGCGCCGCATTAGGAGTTGCTTTCCTCCAGAACAGCCCCAGAACAAAAATCGCCAAAACACCCGGGCTCACAAAGCCAGTATATTCCTGGATATACTGAAATACCTGATCCAGGGAGGCCAGCTGTGGTGCCAGAGCCGCGGCGATGGCCATGCTGACAAGTGCGACCACCCGCCCCGTACGAACTAGATCCTGTTGGCTGGCACTGGGTCGAATGTAGTTGCGATACAGGTCCATCGTAAAGATGGTGCTTGTACTGTTCATCATCGAAGCCAGAGAGGATACGATCGCTGCAATCAACGCGGCAAACGTCAGCCCCTTCAGCCCCGGACCCACGTATTCGTTCAAGAGCCATGGATAGGCCTTATCTGCGGTTTCGATTGGGGCGGCAAGTGCATAAGCAATGATTCCGGGGATAACAACGATCAAGGGCAGGAGCAGCTTGAGAAAACCAGCAAATGCAACTCCTCGCTGCGCTTCCCGCAGCGTTGGCGCGGCCAGCGTGCGCTGAATAATGTATTGGTTGCATCCCCAGTAGAACAGATTTGCCACCCACATCCCTCCAACGAGAACCCCGATCCCGGGAAGCAATTCCCAAGCATCTTGCTGGATCCCGTCGTCATCAACGTAGAGCAGCTCTCCCTGTTGAAGGATCATATTAAAACGGTCCGGCACTTCGTCAAGCAGCTTTGCAAAGCCAGCAAACATACCTTCCCCACCGCTGTAGGCATTCAGCGCAAGGACCGTGGTCAAAAGCCCTCCACCAATCAGAAAACAGACCTGAACCACATCGGTCCATGCAACCGCTTTGAGTCCTCCGTAAACACTGTAAATCGTGGCAAAAGCCGCGAGCGCAAGAACGCCCTGCCACAGGGTGACGCCCATGATTCCTTCCAAGGCAAGAGCACCGAGGTACACTACCGAGGTCAGATTCACAAATACATACACTAGAAGCCAGAAAACAGCCAGAAGTGTCCGCACACGCGCATCGTAGCGCGATTCCAGAAATTGCGGCATCGTATAGATGCCCTTCTTCAGATAGATCGGGATAAACAACCACGCGACCAGAAGCAGTGTGATCGCAGCCATCCATTCATAGGTGGCAATCGCCAACCCCAGCCGGAAGCCGGACCCTGACATTCCAATAAACTGCTCTGCGGAAATATTGGATGCAATGAGCGAAGCACCGATGGCCCACCACGGAAGAGACTTGCTCGCTAGGAAATAGTCTTCGGCATCTCGGACATGCCCCTTCTTTCCCCGGGAAACCCAGAGCCCTAACGAAACGATAAGGAGGCAGTATGCCCCAAACACCACATAATCAACCAGGGCAAACTGCATTCAACCAGTTATTGGGGATAATGTAGTCTGATCTACTGGATGCGGCGCCAGACCTCATCATAACGGGTATCCCCCTGGCCACCCTGGTGATGCCAGAGAGAGTCCCCTTCCATCATACAGTCAAAGGAGAATGACTGTCCAACATTTTGAGGAATCGCACTGTACTCTACGTATTCCGTATAGCCCAGAGAGTCAAGCGTGTAGCGGCCTCCCTGTGCATGGACAAACGATTCGGCCGTCTGTCGGACAAACATCCAGTGTGTTTCGTTGAGCACCTTCAGCGTAGGAGCCTCCCGATATTCGGGATCACTCTCGAACTCTCCGCTCAGAGCCGTTGAGGTCTCCCTGATCTCAACTAGTTCCCATGAGCCTACAAGACTCGAACATGAATCCCCTCCCGCCTGCTGCGCCTCTTCGGCCATGGAAGTTTCAGAAGTACCTTCGGGATCGGTCTCTACACACCCAAAGAGAAAAAACGCGGCGATGATCAGATATCTTGTAGTCATGGCTCTAAAATCGTTGGACTGTCTATTAATCTAACACCTGTAGCGTTATGTAGCACAATCATAGGAATCATAACCTAATCACCAGGAGTCCGAATGCGATCCACCAGCGTACGGATTGAGGCAGGTGGCGGTGGCGTGAACTTGGAAACGGTAATGGCCACCGCGAAATTCAGCAGCATTCCTATAGTCCCGATCCCTTCGGGTGAAATGCCCAGCAGCCAATAGTCTGCACTGTTGAGTTCCGGGCGCACGAACTTGAAAAAGACGATGTAGCATGCAGTGAATACGATCCCTGTGATCATCCCGCTCACCGCTCCATACTTGTTCATCCACCGCGTAAATATTCCCAGAATAATTGCCGGAAAGAACGATGCAGCAGCCAGACCAAATGCGAATGCAACCACCTGTGCGACAAAGCCCGGAGGATCAATGCCGAAATAGCCTGCGATCAGAACGGCCACTCCTGCAGTGATCCGTGCCGTCAAAAGCTCCCGCTTCTCCGAAATTTCCGGCATGAACCCTTTTTTCAGAAGATCCCGGGCAACTGCGGTGGAGATGACCAGAAGGAGTCCGGCGGCAGTAGAGAGCGCCGCCGCAAGCCCGCCGGCGGCGACCAGTCCAATCACCCAACCGGGCAAGTTGGCAATCTCTGGATTTGCCAGCACCATGATATCCCGATCAATCGTTAACTCGTTCTCCAGCTCTGATGCTGGTCCAACGTACTGGATCCTGCCATCTCCATTCTTATCCTCGAACTCAATCAGGCCGGTTTGCTCCCAGTTTTTGAACCACCCTGGAACCTCAGAATACGGGCGGTCCATGACCGTGGTCAACAGATTGGTCCGGGCAAACGCTGCAACCGCTGGCGCACTTGTATACAGGAGTGCGATGAATACCAGCGCCCAGCCCGCACTCGTACGAGCATCCCGCATTCGCGGCACGGTATAAAATCGTACAATCACATGCGGAAGCCCCGCAGTCCCAACCATCAGGGCTGCAGTGATGGCAAAGACATCCATCGTGCTCTTCTGCCCGCTCGTGTAAGCAGCGAACCCGAGATCGGTGCTCAAACCATCGAGCTTATCCAGGAGGTAGGCGCCCGAGCCATCCACCAACGTACCCCCAAAGCCTACTTGCGGAATCACATTCCCTGTCATCAGCAACGAGATAAAGATTGCCGGAACCAGGTACGCAAAAATCAGCACACAGTACTGGGCAACCTGTGTGTAAGTGATCCCGCGCATCCCCCCCAGGACCGCATAAAAAAACACGATCCCCATCCCAATCAAGACGCCCATAACAATATCAATCTCCAGGAAGCGGGAGAACACAATTCCGACCCCTCGCATCTGCCCTGCCACGTACGTGAAAGAAACAAAAATGGCGCAGAGTACGGCCACAAAACGAGCAGTCTGAGAATAGTAACGATCCCCGACAAAGTCAGGGACAGTGAATTTCCCGAATTTACGCAGGTACGGCGCCAAAAGGAGTGCCAAGAGTACGTAGCCCCCCGTCCACCCAAGAAGGTAAACGCTCCCGTCACGCCCCATAAAAGCAATCAGCCCCGCCATGGAAATAAACGAGGCAGCACTCATCCAATCTGCCGCTGTGGCCATCCCATTTAATACCGGATGGACCCGCCCGCCAGCGACATAGAATTCTTTGGTCGAGCCTGCGCGGGACCAGATCGCGACCCCAATGTAGAGTGCGAAAGAAAGCCCGACCAGAGCGAAGGTCCATGCCTGTACGTTCATGGAGCCTCCGCGGCTGACTTCCGGTCAAGCCGGTTCATGAGAATTACATAGACAAAAATGATCGCCACAAATACATAGATTGCACCCTGTTGCGCAAACCAGAACCCCAGCTTAAAGCCGTAGACACGCACCTCATCCAAGGTGTCGACCAAGAGGACGCTGGCGCCAAACGAAACCAAAAACCAGACCCCGAGAAGGATCCCCAGGTATCGTAGATTGATCTTCCAGTACCGTTCAGGATTCATATGCCAGCACGTTCATGAACTAGACAATATAGTAACCCTAAGGGGTCTGCCTGCAATGGGTGGGAAAAATTCATGACGACCGAGGTTCTGCAATCTCACCGGAAAGACGGACCTCTTTCGCCGGCATGATGGGCAATTCCTGCTCCTCGGCCAGTTTGCGGACACGTAACAGGATCTCTTCCTGCGTCGCCATGAATTCTGCAAAGTCCGTAGAGATCGTGAAGGCCTGGACCAGTACACCGAGCCCACTAATGTCCAGCTTCGTAAGCCGAACCATGCTCTGATCGGGATGAAGATCCGTTCGTTGCGCAAGCGAATGGCGAATTGAATCGAGAAAATTCTCCAATTGGGCCACGGTTGCCTCGTGGGTAAGGGTCACCTCAAAACGAACCCGGCGGGATTCCCGCTTTGAAAGGTTGCGCACTTCCACATTGGTGAAGGTCTGGTTCGGCAGGATAGAGATCGTCTGATCAAACTGCCGGATCCGGGTGCTGCGAATCCCCACCTCCTCCACTGCCCCTTCCACTCCGCTGATCTCAACAACATCCCCAATCTGAAATGGCCGTTCACTGAAAATGACAATTGACCCGAATATATTCGCCAGCGTATCTTTTGCGGCGAAAGCGACCGCGAGCCCTCCTATACTTAGGCTTGCAATCAGGCCGGTAGCCGAATAGCCAAACTGCCCCAGGATCGCCGCAACCATAATCAGTGCCACTAAAAGCTTCACGGTATTGGTTACGGGAGCCACCAGTTGATCATCCAGCTTCGTTTCTGTTTTCTCCGCAGCACGCGTCGCAATCCCCGCAAATACATCCACCACATGAAAGGCACAGTAGGCAATCACAAGAATCAGAGCCACCATCCCCAGTGTAGTCGCCCATGAATGAATGTTCAGTGGCTCTTCCGGAAGATTGAGAAGACCAATAACCCCATTCCACAGCACCACATTGATCAGAAAGCTGAGCGGTTTGGTGAGAAGTCGATTTACATCATCAACCACTCTCATGTCCCCCTCCTTTCTAAGGCGGCTCATCACCCGCCGAAGCAATCGCCGCACAACACTTTGTGCCAATAATCCCAACAGAGGAAGCACTGCGGCAACAATCAATTGGCCGACTGAAATTCCCCACAGTACCTGTTCCGATAAAAAAGAAAGATCCATTTTATTTATTCTGTCTGGTGGTCCGCAGGCAGGATACGTGTCCCTGCGCGAAGCAAGCCCGCACTTTCGGGGCCATAATTAAATATCAGGTCCAGCACGGTCATGCCGGAAACAAACCCAGTAAACGCCTGACGGTAATCAGGTATCGAAAAATACAAACGACGAGCTGGAAAGGGTTCTGGGATCCCGGCAGGTGCCAAGAGCTCGGCCTCAGGCCAACAGGCCATGATGGCCTCCACCGTATCGGGAAATCCGTCCAATTCGGTCGCAGCGAGCATAGTTCCGGCACCATTCATCCATTGATAAACCAACCGAGTCGTTGCAACATTCAATCCTCCCAAATGGGTCCAATCCTGCAGATACAGGGATTGGATGGAATCCTGATAATGATCGAAATAGGGAGCCTGGCTATAATTGAACCGGATCGCTTTCCAATGGCGCTTCCGCCATCCTGGAACCGGACGGATACAGGTTAAGTGCTGCGACCGACCATGCTGTCCGCCCTTTAGGGGCACCGAGACCCATTGCCATCCATCTGGGTTGCGCACGCGCATGCGGTTCTGCAATGACTGCCGACTATACTGGAACGTGTCTGCCAGGATGATAATATCTGCCGCCTGCATCAATGCCGCAGACGCTAGAGTTGGCCAATACTCAGGAGGACGTATACTTATGGTTTGTTGGCTTGCCATTTCGGTTCAACCATCTATCCAATGGCTCGTTTACGGTAGCGCTCTGTAGTCCGTTCGCATAAACTATGGCCTATTCCCCATTATGGCACCCCGGCCAGGCGCTGGGTATTGTCGCACCCGCAAGCGCACCTCGTGCCCCTGAAAAGCTGGAGCGCGGATTGGATGCACTGGCCGAAGATGGCTATCGGGTGCACTGGGATCCGGGCCAACTTGCACAACGCGGATACCTGAGTGGCTCAGATGCTGAGCGTGCTGCACAATTTCACCGGACACTCACCCATACCAGGCATTTGATCGCTGTTCGCGGAGGATATGGTTGCCTGCGAATCCTGGATCGGATTGATTACGCTGCCGCGCAGCGTACGCCGGGTGTGCTGATTGGATACAGCGACATCACCGCCTTGCAACTCTCCCTCTTCACCTGCTCCGGATGGCGATCCATCTCGGGACCCGTGGTTATCGAATGGGACTCTATCCCTGCAGCCATGAAAGAAGACGTCCGGCTGCTGCTTGAAGGACAGCTGCTTTTGCCAATCGAAGGATTAACGACCGCACGCAAAGGCCAGTGCACCGGAACCCTCCTGGGAGGGAACCTGTCCACGATTGCCCGAATGGTTGGCTCCAGATACCTGCCAGACCTGGAAAAGAAACTCCTGTTCATCGAAGATGTCAATGAGCCCCCCTACCGAATTGATGCGCTCCTGACACAGTTAAAAAATGCTGGAATCTTAGAGAGGCTTGGTGGTTTAATGATTGGTAACTTTACAGGGGATCAATCTCAGACGGATCAGGAGGACGGAGACATTATGATTCAAACCATTCTTGACTGTGTTGATGAATATCCCTGGCCGGTTGTATCCGGACTGGAGTACGGACATCTCTCCTCGCGTCGGGTGCTGCCCATCGGGGTATCCGCAAGACTGAGTGCAGATCCAAATGGCGGATGCCTTGAGATTTTAGACCCCATCGCTAAGCGTTAACTTTTCCAACCCCTTGATCCTCCTCCTTATATCCTAAACGTTCTTGTGCATGGGTTTGCGTGTTGCCGTCTTTGCTTCCGGTGGTGGATCGAATTTTCAAGCATTGGTAGAGCGTGCCCGTCAGTACCGTGTAGTCCTCCTTGTGTGTAACCGCCCCCAGGCCGGTGTATTAGACCGGGCAGAAAAGCTGGACATACCTTCACATATCCTATCTCCTCGTATCTTTGGGAGCGAAACATCGTATGTCGATGCCGTCCTTGATCTGTTGCACAAAGAAAACATTGATTTGATTGCCCTAGCCGGTTACCTGTCTAAAGTCCCCTCCCGAATTATCGGGGCGTTCCAGGGGCGAATCTTGAATATCCACCCTGCTCTTCTGCCACGCTTTGGCGGCAAAGGGTTCTATGGAAGCCGTGTCCACAAAGCAGTCCTCGAAGCAAAAGAAACGTCCAGCGGTGCAACCGTTCATTTTGTGGATGAAGAATATGATACGGGACCGATTCTGCTCCAGAAAAAGGTCCCTGTACATGCTGATGATACATCGGACTCTCTGGCTGCGCGCGTCCTGAGCGTTGAGCATCAGCTTTTTCCTGAAGCAATTCACTTGATTGCACAAGGGCGTGTCCGAATTCAGAATCGGCGCGTCACGATCATTCCCCACACTGATGACCATTAAACCTCTGAAACTGCCCATACCTGATCAGGTGCGCCCCCGCCGTGCCCTGTTATCGGTGTTCGACAAAGAGGGACTCGTCCCGTTTGCCAAAGAACTCCAGAATCATGGAATCCTGTTGGTATCTTCCGGGGGCACTGCGACTCACCTGCGCAAAGCCGGTCTGGATGTCGCAGATGTTGCAGACATCACAAAAGCTCCGCCGATTCTTGGGGGACGTGTAAAGACCCTCCACCCGGCAATCCACGGAGGAATTCTTGCCAGGCAGAATGCAGAAACTGACATGGAGGATCTGGCCAAACACGGGATAGAGCCCTTCGATCTTGTCGTTGTCAACCTGTACCCCTTCACGGAAGCTATCCAACGCCCCTATGTGGACGATGCCATTGCCGCAGAAAACATTGATATCGGAGGACCGGCCATGATTCGGGCTGCAGCAAAGAACTTTGTCTATGTTACGGTCGTCACGTCTCCAGATGAATATCCAACTATCTTAGACTCCCTGAATGACACAAACGGACATCTTCATCTTTCACTCCGGCGCCAGCTCGCACACTCCGCATTCTCCAAAACAGCAGCGTATGACCGTGCGATTGCCGCCTACTTTAAGGGGGCGCTTGATAAGTCTCTGCCATGTCAACTGGACCTGCACCTTTCCCGCACCAGTGTGCTTCGCTATGGGGAAAACCCGCACCAGGAAGCGGCCTTCTACGGCAATCCGGAAGAGTTCTTCACCAAGCTTCACGGAAAAAACCTCTCGTATAATAACCTGATTGATCTTGATGCCGCACTCGCACTCATCCAGGAGTTTATGGATGAGGACCCCACGATCGCAATTCTTAAGCATACCAACCCCTGTGGCGTATCCAGTGCAGACACGCTCGTACAAGCCTGGGATCGGGCTTTTGCAACAGACCGGCAATCTCCTTTTGGTGGCATCGTAGTCATGAATCAAGCCTGTACTCTTGCGCTCGCAAAAGCCATTGATCCTGTCTTCCTGGAATTGGTGATCGCTCCATCCTTCGATGAAGATGCGCTGGCATGGCTCCAGAAGAAAAAAAATCGCAGACTGATTCAATTCAAACCTACACCCAACAGTACGTACCAGCTCCGCCGCGCACTGGGTGGCATCCTCTGCCAGACCACAGACCCATTGGCCGGAGATGACCCGCTAACAACGGTTACGGATCGTACACCGACCGAATCTGAACTTCGGGATCTGATCTTTGCCTGGCGCGTGGCCAAGCATGTAAAGAGTAACGCCATCGTGTATGCGAAAGAACGACAGACATTGGGGATTGGAGCCGGACAGATGAGTCGGATTGATGCCTCCGAGATTGCCGTGTCCAAAGGAGCGAAGTCCGAGTTGAGCTTTGAGGGATGTGTGGTCGCTTCGGATGCATTCTTCCCCTTTCCAGACGGATTACTTGCAGCAGCGGACAGCGGGGCAGTCGCAGCTGTTCAGCCAGGTGGCTCCATACGGGATGACAAAGTGATCGCGGCTGCAAATGAATGCAAAATGGCGATGATATTTACCGGGAAAAGACACTTCAGACACTAACAATAATAAACGTATCTTTCGAGGTACGCAATCCAACCAAGAACGGCCGATGGGCTTCTATAATTTTTATACCGATGTGGCGGTCGACCTAGGTACAGCCAACACCCTGGTCTATGTGAAAGGACAGGGAATCGTCCTCAGTGAAGCCAGTATTGTTGCATACGACCGAAGCACCGAAAAAGTGCTTGCCATTGGGAACGATGCATTAACCATGCATGAAAAAACGCACAAGAATATTGAAACCGTGCGTCCCCTGAAGGATGGAGTCATTGCAGATTTTGAGATGGCTGAACAACTGATCCGCGGCCTGACCAGAAAAGTGCAGACCGGATGGATCAAAACCATTCGCCAGATGGTGATCTGCATCCCCAGCGGAATTACGGAGGTCGAGAAACGTGCCGTCCGGGATAGTGCTCAGCATGTCGGCGCACGGAAAGTTTACCTGATCTCAGAACCAATGGCCGCTGCCATCGGCATCGGACTGACGGTGCATGAACCGATCGGAAATATGATCGTGGATATCGGAGGAGGCACGACCGAAATTGCGGTAATCGCACTCGGTGGGATCGTGGTTGATCAATCCGTGCGCGTGGGAGGCAACGCCATTGATGCGGCGATCCTGTCCCACTTCAAACACTACTATAACCTGGTCATTGGGCAGCGGACTGCGGAGCGGATCAAGAAAGAAATCGGGAGCACTGTCGTGATGGAGCCGGAAATGGAATTGTACATCAAAGGACAGGATTCAAGCAGTGGCATGCCAAAAGTGCATTCCACGACCTCTCAGGAAGTACGCAACGCGATCTCACAAGTGATCGGCAATATCGTTTCGGCAGTGGTCCAGTGCCTGGAAAAAACACCCCCTGAACTGGGATCCGATATTCTTGAACGGGGAATTATGCTCACCGGAGGGGGAGCGCTCCTGCATGGAATGGACCAGTATATCCGCAACCGTGTAGACATTCCTGTCTATGTTGCTGAAGATCCTCTTACCGCTGTGGTGCGCGGAACCGGCAAAATTCTGGAAGATGTATCCCCGTACACCGATGTTCTGTTGTAATATTTGCTCCACGGCTGACCAAGGCTTCGTGTTGCGGCTTGACCACGCTATATGACTTCTTAATCATGCGACGGGATGATTGACCTCCTGCTCCGCCTACGTACATTCATCCTTCTGTTCGTTCTACTTGCTATTTCTTCCTTCGTCATGGCAAACGCGAATCGCTCACTCATGAGAGGTATTCGTGCACAAACCCTGAAAATTGTCGGAGCCGTTGAGTATCAGATCAGCTGGGCTGCGGAAATTCCACGTTCCCTACGTGAAAATCAGCAGCTGCGGGATTCCAATCTACGTTTGACGAACGAACTCAATCGCTTACGGATTGCCGGGCGCGAGAATGAAGACCTGCGGGAGGCACTAGGATGGAAGCGCAGCAACGAATTTGAGACGGTCCCCGCTCGCATCATTGCACGTGAGCCCTACGGAGTCACCAATTTCTTTACCCTGGATGTGGGGCGTGCACAGGGAGTAGACATGGATATGGCAGTAATCAGCCATATGGGAATACTAGGACGAATTGTTCAGGTCAGCCAGAATTACAGTGAGGTCATGCCCTACCTGCATTCACAGTTTAATGTCCCGGTCATGATTGACACCCTCGGCGCCGTTGGTATCGTTTCGGGTCAGACCAGCACCCCGGACTCGTTGATCCTCAGCAATATTGTGAAGACACAGAACGTCCGGACCGGCCAGCGCGTGGTCACGCATGACGCCAGTGAGGTCTTCCCACCAAATATCCCTGTCGGCACGATCACCGCCTATCGGGCGCAGCAGGGAAGTAATTTCTGGGAGATTCGTATTCAGCCCGCTGCCCCGCTGCACACCTCCCACTTCGCATTTGTTGTCCTTCACCACTCAGGCCAACTCCAACCTGAAAACACGGCCGAATAATCTATGAAGCGTATGCGCCCTTTGATCTATTTGGTTGCGTTGTTGCTCCCCAGTAGTTTCTGCAAAGCACAGAGTGTACTGGACTCGGTTCTTGATACTCGCCCACATGCATGGTGGGGAAGCATGGTGGTGGGGGTGGCTTCAGGAGACACTCTTTTCACCCGCAATGCAGCACGCAGCTTTGTGCCTGCTTCGGTTACCAAGCTGTTCACAACTGCGGCGGTACTGGATCAGCTGGGACCCGACTACCGCTATGTAACCAGACTCTACGCAGAGGGGATGCAAACTGGAGATGTTCTGGAGGGAAACCTGCTCGTGCGGGGAGCGGGAGATCCTTCTACGGGGGCTGCCGGAGATGACTGGATGGATCTTTTCCATGCATTCGCCGACTCCCTGCTGGCTCTTGGGATCCAGGAAGTGCGTGGAGACCTCATCGGGGACGACAACGTGTTCGATGATGCGCCGCTGGGCGCAGACTGGAGTTGGGAGGACTTGGTTTATGGATATGCTGCACAAATCAGCGGACTGACATTTTACGACGCGGTTGTAGACCTGCATGCCTATCCAACGAAGCCAGGGGCCAGAGGAGAACTATCCATCACCCCTGATTCGGGAAACTTTCTGATGGTTGACAACCAGACACTTACCCTCCCGCGGGGACAAGAACTCGTCGAAGGGCATACCCGAATCCCCGAATCAAACCGGATTGTTGTATCAAGCCAGGTGCCAGTGGGACGCTCAGATCCCGAGGCAGTCGCCGTCCATAATCCGACTCTTTATTTTGTGCATGGGCTCCGCACGGTCCTTGCATCCCGAAATATTCATGTTCATGGACAACTCCTTGATGTGGATGATCTGTCCTTGGATCCCGACTACTCGGCGGCCCGCGTGATTGCGAGCCATACCTCGGCTCCGTTATCTGAGTTGGTGGCAACCGTGAATAAAGAGAGTCACAACCTGTATGCCGAGCACTTACTGAAAACCCTGGGGCGCGAACGCCCGGAACCTGACGATTTTGAACCAGGCTCGGCAGCTATGGGCCTTGAAGCCAGTATGCGAACTTATGAAAACGCACAGATCGAGACGGACCGGTTGCAGCTGGTGGACGGCTCCGGGCTCTCCCGTAAGAATCTGATCACTCCGGCAATGACCATCGCACTGCTTCGTTACATGGCCTTACATCCCAACCCCGAGGTTCGCGACGCATTTCTGTCTTCCCTGGCCGTCGGTGGGCAGGACGGCACTCTCGAATACCGGTTTATCCGAAATTCCCCTGGCTATGGGCTCGTACGTGCGAAGACGGGAACGCTCGGCAATGTGAACTCCCTTGCAGGATACCTCACGCAAAACGATGGATCCCTGTTGGCATTTGTAATTTTTGCAAATCATTTTCAAGGGCCTCATGCAGCGATTCGCGAAATTCAGGAATCATTCATCAATGAATTGATCGATCTCCCCTTGGAGGGGAACAACTAAGCACGTTGTCCATACGACACAGGCACCGGGGGCCTGATACTGAATTGAATTATTGAACCCCGACCATATTAATTAAAATCTTGAAGAGCCTGACGCATAGGCAGGCCGACCGCGAGCGGTTCAGCCGCTGCAGCCTCACCG
>JAPPBZ010000028.1 GCA_026702635.1 Bacteroidota bacterium | reverse complement strand
CTCGCCCTGGCCAGTTCGTCATCCAGATCGCCGGGGGCTGTGTTCCGCGGGACTGCTCTTCAATGGAAATAATCCAGTTTCCAAGCATACCGTCGTCTGTCGTGTAGTGGTACCAACTCGTGCCTCCGTCTTCTGAGCGGTTGAGACCGCCTGCAGTTCCTGCCCAGATCGTACCGGTTTCGTCAACCAGTACAGCATAGGCCTGGAAGTTGAGGCCATGAAACATGCTAACTGCAATACCCACCGGTTGTACTGTGAACGGGAAGTCATATCCTAATTCCGGTCCAAGGTAAGAGGTCGTATCTGGAGGGAGTACTACACGCTCCCAGGTTCGTCCCAGATCGGGACTGCGACGAAGTCCCGAGAGTTGTCCCGCAATCCAAAGAGTCTCGGTGCCAGGATCAAAATCCAAATCCCATGGCGCGACTTGTGCCGGAACGGTAATGGGCAAGGTGGTGAGCGTAACGGTTCCGTAGGTGATCTGTGAATCGTCCGGGTTATCAAGTAGTCCGGTAGTCACCGGATCATCGTCTACCGGTGGTGCAGGAAGCCAGTAATTCCATGTATCTCCGCCATCGGGAGAATGCAGGATTCCAGTGACTTCGTTGATTCTCTGCAACCGCCCCTCACCATCTCTTTGTGTGTATTGATTCCCCACACCTGCCCAGATAGATTGACCACTGATCGCGAGTGAATAGACGGAGTTTGAAAAATCCTGAAATGGTTCGGCCTCCACAGCTTGCCACGTATCTCCTCCGTCATGTGATACATTCAGATAGGGTCCTACCCAGATTGAGGGGCCTGCCGCGGCAAGGTTCGTAATATTATTGGAGAGGATTCCGGGGGAGAGTACCAGATCTTGCGCTTGTAGCGGAGCAACAAGGGTCACCAACATCCCGAAGAGTGCACGAGATATCATTCGTAGATCTCCACTGTATGACTGACCTGTTGACTGCGCAGCCCGGCGCGATCAACTGCTTCGAATATGAAGGTGTTAAAACCAAGACTATTCGAACTCAGAATAAAAACGGTACGTGTATATAGGCCATCTCCGGCCTCCGCATCCCCACTTTCAATGCTTGACCCACAGGGACTCAGGTTTCCGTCGTCGCAAAGCGGGTATCGGGTACCAGGATCAGACTCATTCCAAAACTCCACGGTTCTCACATTATTAAGTCCGTCTGGATCGGAGACTTCTGCAATGAAGATCAGGCTTTGGGCAGGTTCGCCTGCAGCTGGTCGCTGAATTCGTTCAGGAATGATCAACTCTTCGATGACTGGGGGAAAGCTAGGCTCAAAAGTGCGTACATATTCTAACGCGGTTCGGGCTTCACCACCGAGGCGATTATTCGAATCAATAGCATAGACAAGGACGGGGTAACTCTCTACATCCAGTGCGCTCAAGGTTATATTTGCGCGACCAGTATGAATGCCATCTCCTTTCGAAGACAGGCTGCCGGTGCGGAGCGGGACCCCGGTCGTGTCTGTAGATAGGATTGCATAAGAAACCTGCGCTACCGGGCTTCCTGGTGACACAACTTCAACCATCATGTCAAGCGAGATGTGTACGCTATCTCCCTCAATGGCGGATTGGTCCAGGAAGGCGAAATCAACACGTTGGGGTGTGATTGAAAATTCTGTGATCTGTGGAAGTCGCTCAGAAGTCTCCAGGAGTGAATCTGGTACGGAGTCACATGCGGCCCCGTAGGCGATGAACAGGAGAAAAATAAGTCGATGTGCGTGTGTCAAGGTAACGCCTATACACTGTAGAGAGGTTTGATACTGAAACACAGGATAAAGATGGCTAGAGTGAAATAGCCGATCAACCGCCGTCGGTTTGTGAGGGGATGGGACAGTGGAACAGGTGGATGGTCTACCTTCACCACAAAGATCAATAGCAGGCACCACGGGAACCAGCCAAAGTACCCAAACCAGTTCAACGCATCTGGCACCGCCGATGCGAAGGAGGCAAGCACGAGAATCGTCAGTGTTATCAACCACCACCGTTCCCCAAATACTCGACGTGTACAGAGCGCTAAAAATGCACCGAGAATGAACCAGAGCGAGATTTTTCCGATCAGCTCACTCCCAGTCATGGTAATGAGCATGCCGGGGAGCACCAATGCAGCTCCCACAGCCATGGACGAAAGCATCATGAAAATGAATGTACGGGAGATTCGGGCATGCCATTTCGGTCCGAAGAGCGCATACACGATATGGCCCCCGTCCAACTGGCCGACGGGCATCAGGTTAAGTGCTGTAAAAAAAAGTCCCAGCCAAGCCGCAAACAAGAGGGGATAGTGGTACATTTCGTACAGTGGAGGCACATTTGGGAATACCTGTGTAAGTGCCCAGTACAGCGGGGTTGCTCCCAGAGTCAGTCGGCCCCCTGGAGGAGCGTCAGAGATTGGAGTCTCTGGAAATTTTCCAGTCGCTCGAATATAGTCGAGTAGCGGTTCATGCCCTCCAACGCCAAACATATACTCAGGGGAGGGCAGGGTTGCCATTGCCCAAACCAGAAGGATCAAGACCATCACAAACCCAGCAATCGGCCCCGCAGCACCAATATCAAAGAGTTTTGTCAGGTTCGGGATCGGTTCGCGGATACTGATGACAGCCCCAAGCGTGCCAATTCCGATCAGGGGAGATGGGATAAAATAGGGGAGCGAGGTTTTGACACGGTGAAGCCGACCGGCGATATAGTGACCAAATTCATGGATGGTCAAAAAAGCGATCAGTGCCCCACCAAACGTAAATGCATCGGCCAGAAACGCTGTAGTAAATGGGATTCCGCCAATATTGAGCACGGCATCTCCTGCTTCCCAGGCTACGCTTCGACCGATGAACACCACTGCGCCGGTAAGGGCGGTGGAGAGAAGCGTTACGACAAATAGCCCGGCATGCAGCAGGTAGCGGTTACGGGTCAACAATTGGGATGCCGGCAGTGCAGTAGGTAACGAGGGAGTGACCCGCGTTTTATGCTGCGTATCGCGAAAGTGTTCAATTTCGGGTCAGTTCTTTTAGGCCTGTTTCGATCCGATCGGATGCTTTTTGCAAATCTTCCATGGAGGAGGCATAAGAGATACGAATCCCATCAGGGTCTCCAAAAGCGGCCCCGGGAACGAGTGCCACGAGATGCTCCTCAAGTAGATAAAAGCAGAGGTCGTCACTGGAATTGATGACACGGCCAGATGGAGCAACTGTGCCGTAGTAATCACTAACCTGCGGGAACAGATAGAATGCTCCTTCAGGTTTGGGGACGTTCACCCCGGGCAGTGCACGTAATCGTTTTAGCAAATAATCCCGACGCTCGCGGAATGCCTGTACCATCGCCCGAATCGGTCCTTGATCCATATTGAGTGCAGCGATTCCGGCTCGCTGGGAGATACTGCTCGGTGCGGAGGTAAATTGCCCCTGCAGCTTGGCAGCCTGCTTCACAATCTCTACTGGCCCCGCCATATAACCCAGTCTCCAACCGGTCATGGCAAAGCACTTGGAAAAACCATTTACCGTGATCGTGCGCTCTAGCATTCCAGGGAGGCTGGCGATTGGAATGTGAACCGCATCATAAATGACATGCTCATAGATCTCATCTGAGACGACAACAATCTTCTCATGTTTGTGCAGCACTTCTGCGAGGGCACTCAACTCCTCTCGGGTATATACCGAGCCTGTGGGATTCGAAGGAGAGCAGAGGATCAGCACGCGCGTACGCTCGGTGATGGCATCTGCCAAGGCCTGAGGAGTCAGGCGGTATTGCGTCTCTGCGGTCGTGTGGGCAATGACAGGGCTTGCACCAGCGAAGCGGGTCATTTCAGGGTAGCTGACCCAGTAGGGTGCAGGAATCAAGACCTCGTCTGTTTCCGCGGCAAGCACGGATACGGCTAGAGCGACCGACTGTTTTGCTCCATTAGAGCAGAGAATCTGGTCGGGTGTGTATTCCAGGTTGTTTTCACGCGCGAATTTTGCACAGATGGCTTCTCGCAGTTCCGGCATCCCCGGATTTTGGGTATACCGTGTAAAGCCGTCTCGAATTGCTTGGATACCTGCTTCGGCAATCGGCTCCGGGGTATTGAAATCGGGCTCTCCCGCACTTAGGGCAATCACATCGGCCCCCGCACGTTTGAGTTTTTTTGCACGCCCTGCCATGGCGAGCGTGGCAGAGGGTTGCATGGACGCGACACGAGGATTAAATGATCCAGACATTGGGTTACAAGAATTTTCCGTGTCAAACTAGTAGCGATTGGTTTTGAGCCACGAACTACAAAAGTTTTGGTGGTAATGTATTGGAGGGCAATGGATACTTAGTAGATATAACTTCCAGACGAAATAATCCGGCCCCTTCCAGCGCCGAATGGGCGATCCAGACCGGGGTCAGTGCGCAAGTAATACCGGGGAAGAAATCCGCCGCCCATCCACGTCTAGCACCACGAAATACACCCCGTCAGCCAATCGTTCCCCAGCAGTCCAGATTGCCTCGTGTGAACCCGGGGCCAGCGACCGATCCCGTATCAGTTTCTGTACGCTGCGGCCCAAGGCGTCGATAATATGCACGGTGACTGTAGCGGCCTCGTTCAGAGTGAAGGCAATTCGGGTTTGGTCCGCAAACGGTGTCGGATAGATGGACAACACCGGTCCTTCTGGTATGGGTTGGGATTCGACACTGGTGGCCCGGCCCTGTAAGCTGATCAGGGGGCTGGGAGCACTCTCAATCGAATTCTTGCTGACGCCCCGCACGAAATACCACCAATCATCCTGGGCGATGCCAGGCCGGTCTACGAACGTCATTCTGCCGGTCACGCCCAGAAGATTGCGTGCATCCCGCGCCACCACACTCGGATCAGGCGTCGTAGCGCTGAGCACACGGTACACCGAAAAGCGTGGCGTATCTGGATCAGCTACCCAGGTCAATGTAGCCTGATCGCCGTCCCAAGACACGTCTAGGTGAGTCGGAGCCTCCGGCATGGTCTGATCCTTCCACGGCATCGGGGGCGTGAGTGCCGGGTAACGGAACTGGTCGTTCTGAACCTGCTCTACGAAATTTCCAGAGGAGTAGCGAGTGATGTTTTCGGCACGAAAAAACACGCTCCCCCAAATTGCCCCCCAGTAGTCTCGATTGAAGTCAATCTGATTCGGCACCTCCTCCGCACTGAACCGCCCACTGCCACTGAATGTGCTGCGGTCAGCCCGATACAGGCCGTGCCCAGTATACAAATGGAGGTCGCCAATCTGGCTGATCCACCATTCGGCCAGTCTGGCATAATCCTGCCCGCCACCGAACCGCCAATACAGCTGGGGGACCAGGTAATCGATCGACGCATCGTCGATCCAGGCGGTCGCGTCGGCATAGATGGTGCTGTACGCGTCAAGCCCGACTATGCCCGACGGCGTTCCGTTCCTCCAAATCCCAAAGGGACTCACGCCCCATTTGATGGTGGGATCGTAGGCCCGCAGACTGTCAGCTACCTGCTGGATATACAGGTTGACGTTGTCGCGCCGCCAGTCGCCGATGTTGGTGAAGCCGCGACTCTCCTCCCGGAATGTCACCGAGTCAGCGTTCGTCCGCGAAATATTATCCGGCGGGTACGGGTAGAAATAGTCGTCGATATGCACCCCATCCACATCGTAGCGCCGGGCTACGTCCATGATGATGGACACGTTGTAGTCCCGAACCGCCTGTCTGCCGGGATCGAGCAAGGTATACCGCCCCGCGTGAATCATCCACTCCGGGTGCGTATTTGTCACATGGCTGGCGTGCGTCGTGTAGTTCGAGCCCCGGTTGGCCCGGTACGGATTGAACCACGCATGCAACTCCATGCCCAAAGCATGTGCTTCTTCAATGGCTAGCTCCAATGGATCATAGAATGGATCCGGTGCTCTCCCTTGTGACCCTGTCAGCCAGTATGACCACGGCTCGTACGGCGAATCGTACATCGCATCTGCTTCAGACCGGACCTGGAACATCACCATGTTAATGCCCGCAGCCTTGAGCTTGATCAACATGGTCCGCAGCGCGTTTATCTGGCTTTGACTGGATGCGCCCCGCGCAGGCCAGTCCAAATTGATCACGGTCGCGATCCACGCTCCTCGCGTCTCGTATTTCGGAGGCGGTGCGACCTGCGCGCATCCTCCCGAGGCCAGGGCCACTCCGAGGATCAAGCATGCAATGACATGTCTCATTGTTTGCTACCAGTCCAACCACTTCGGTAACGAGGTCTGTAGACCGCGGTTCCACCTTGCCCAATCTTGATCTTTCCCACCACGGCTTCCGTGACCTAGGAATCCCAAACGGTGGCTATACCCTTGATTCGCTCTGAACCGTCCGCGTAATCTCCGGTCAACTTTGGACGCACTATCGGGATGGGACCATGAGTATTCTTGATCCGAAAGGATACTGTAACATACCAAAATGTGGGGAGTCAGACTTGAGGCAAAATCATTCATAAAGAATTCCCAAAATAATGCTTCTTGTCTGAGGCGGTGCGTTGGGTGATCACCCAAAGTGGCCATTCAAGCAAGTTGGTCTGAAACGCTGAGGACAGGGTCTACCTCACTATGCCGCGATACGGGCAGTGCGAACGATATCTGCTGGAATTTGGTACCCCATTTCCCAAATGATTTTCATGGGTTGTTCGCTTTCATGGGACTGATAGGATACTGGCCCCAGGAATTGATAGGGCATGGTTGATCCAGAATCGGTTTTCTTCGAGGCTCGAACAAATAACAATGGAGTCACTCCAAGAGCATCATGATTTGTATGGCGGCGCCCTCTTTTGCTTTCTGTTCGGGTACTGTTATGGGATTCCCAGTGAAAGAGATGAGGACCGATTGTGTAGTCCTGACATAACGTTCTACAGGAATATTCCGTCTCGTAACAGTGGCGACAGGTTTCAAAATCGAACGTGCACGTCACAATCGTGCCACGATGAAAATCCAGTCCAACGAAGTAACACCTCCGAGCAGAAGAGAAAGATATTTGAGATTGTGTAGCAAGTAATTGCTGATTGCAGTACGGGATAATGAGGCCTAGCGAGAGAGCCTTCCACGCTGTAACATCTCGCAAAATTCCCTGAATTGGAAATTTTTCCGATTACAAGAGACTCATTGGCTTGTATTTTGACAGGCGACGATGAATAAATATCAATCATGTACGTTACCCGAGAAAATTGCATCAATTTATGCTCCTGGATTCCTACTAGCACCAACTGTTACGGGTAACTTTACAATAATATCCGCTGATCCTAGAGGACAGACCGGCGGAACTGCAGGGAGAGATGAGGGTACTTTTGCAAGAGCTTCATCTGCTTCTTCATTTGTAGGTTTGCAGGATGGTGCATGCAAAATCGCGTTGGGAAGATCCTCGGGTGTTGGAGGCACAGGTTGCTGTCAACGAGGATGATCTGAGATGGCAATACATTCATAGAATGGGAAAAACAAAAGAAATTCAGGCCTCTGCCGTTGCCCGCTTGTTCTGCCCAACGATACTGAGAGAGTTGGCACGAAAAGGACAGTCACCATTGTTTGCGCGCCTGCTATATGAATCGAACTTGCTTAAACTGTCCAGCGACATTGAGAAAGTGTATGATCTTTTTGAATACGCGTTTGCATTTTTGAAGCGTAAAGAATACCGCCACGAATATACCTACAAAGCCGCACTGACTGAAAAAATACTACTTGGAACTCATTCACTTCGAACCGCATCAATGATGAGTGAATTTAGGGTCGGCGATTGTAAAGCAGATGTCGTAATTCTAAACGGAACCAGTACGGTGTACGAGATCAAATCGGAGAGGGACTCGCTATATCGCCTCGAAAAACAGATTGCCGCGTACATGAAAGTGTTTGCCACGGTTAACGTGATCGTTGGTAAAAACCATGCGGAAGCAGTACGCAACTCTGTTCCCCGAGATGTCGGTGTATTGGAGCTTTCAGACAGGTATCAAATTTCCACTATTCGAGAAGGCAGGGATAGACCATCTCGAACAAACCCTGAAGCTGTTTTTGATTCAATTAATCTGCGCGAAGCAGAATTAGTGCTCATTGACCTCGGTATTTCGGTGCCGGATGTACCGAATACCCGTCGCTATTGGGAGTTACGCAGGTGTTTCGCCAAGCTTGAACCGGCCCGTGTACACGCTAGTATGGTAAAAACGTTAAAGAAGACGAGGAACCTTGTGTCACTTGGTGTACTCATTGATGAATTGCCAGCCTCCCTACGTTCGGCAGTGCTATCTTTGCGCCTTAGGAAACAGGACCATGCTCGCCTAGCTGAATCAATGCTAACATCCATTAGCAATGCCGTTACTTGGTCATAGAGTAATCATGTATTATCCTTACTTTCGCGGTAAACAGTACGAATTGATCGCTATCAGAGAATCTGTGCCGACCTTAGCTGAAAAAGGCTTCGTGCCAATAATTGAGCCTGTGAAAAAACGGCTGAGTGGTCTGCATAAAACTCTGGATCAATTATGCGGAAAGGAAGCTCGTGTAATTTTAATAATGAATCCGCGGGTAGGTGACCACAGACATGACAACTCAGATCTAACAAATTTTATCAGAGAGAATTATCATGATGAACGAAGGTTGATTTGCGGTCTCTTGCTTACTGAGGAGACATCCACTGATGAAGCCGTCCGATCGTGCAATGAATTTGACAAGGAAATTGCACTAATACATAACGGCTATTTACATGCGGAGGAGCTTTCCAGAGAAATCATCGGCTTAGAAAATATCAATGCCCATATTTTTATCGAGGATCGTTGCGGGAAACTTTATCAGTCACATTTTAGAGATCATCCAAGGCGGATCTTGGTCCGTGACGGATTCAACAAGACGCGTAATAGAGATTATCCACCAGCAGAGTTCTTTTCGGAACTTCATGCAACATATAACTTGGAGGGGATGAATGGTTTCGGGGATTTTTTGATCGTCGGTAGTAAATATTTTGAAAGAGGTGGACCGGCATACGCAGTTACGATCCATCTTACTTACATTGATTCCAAAAGAAACAATGAAATGCACGTCCGGCATTTCACGTCGGACAGACAAGATACACCTGTAGACCCGGCAGGCAAGTTTGCTGAGGCACTTGCAAAACTAATTGCTGCGCTGGACGAAGTTGATAACAACATCCCCGAAACTGATGCGGTAACTGAATTTAGAAATCTTCACAGAGAAGGCCATTTCCCCGGCCTTGGGTATGTGAAAAAATTATCAATGCTACATCATATTGAAACGCTCACGCGATTCTTTTCATGAGCAAGAATTATTGTTGCGCGAAGTGCTTCAGCGACAAAGGGTTAAAAACGCAAATTATACCCAGGTGGTCCGACAAAGGAGGTGATTGCTCGTTTTGCAAGACAAAAAACCAGCCAGTTGTAGAACCAGGCAAACTATCTGAATATTTCGAGGTCCTAATTGACGTTTACCAACCTGATGAGAATGGACGGTTACTGATCGAATGGTTGAAAGAAGATTGGTTATTATTTGAACACCTAGGGTCTGATGAAAATTACCCAAATGCACTCTTGGGTGAGATTCTTGATAACCGTGAAATTATCCATCAGAAATTTGTCCCGTTGGTTCGGGATCAAACTGAATTAGTTACCACTTGGGGAGAGTTAACGACAGAACTGATGTTTAGCAATCGTTTCTTCCCCGACACAGATTTTGAATACGATCGCTTAGAAGACCTTTTTGCAAATCTTATATTCGATCAAAGCGATCATTCTTTGGGGTGGTTCCGAGCGAGGATCGAAGAAGACGGCAAGCGTTACGAACCTAGCGACATGGGAGCGCCTCCGAAACGAGTTGCATCACACGGGAGGGCGAATCCAGCCGGGATTCCCTATTTGTACCTTGGCTCAACGGCGGAGACTGCAGTTGCTGAAGTTAGACCACATCCCGGCCAAAGTGTTTGCGTGGCAGAATTTCAGATTGAATCTGAACTCCGGTTAGTTGACCTGCGCAACCCACGCTCGCTGATTTCGCCATTTTCGTTTTTACTCGGAGATGAGGAGAGCGTACTGAGCCAGCTTAGAAGCGGTGATATCAAATTCCTGGAAAGCCTCGGACAAGATTTGGCAGTACCGATCACCCCAACTGCAGCAGCCGTCGACTACACTAAAAGTCAATATTTGTGCGAGTTTATTAAAAAGTCCCAATACCAAGGGGTGATTTACAACAGTTCTGTTAGCGAAGGAAGTAATCTTGCTTTATTTAATCCAGATAAAGCAACGATCGGACAGATTATTGGATATCAAATCAAGGGAGTTTCGGTAGACATGGAACCACGGTAGCCTACAACAACAACGGTCGTCAAACACCAACTGATGTAACTAAAGAGACAAATTTCCATCTGGTTTGCAGGCTCTAAGTCAAACTTTTACGATGCCGAAGTCCAGCTACGATTGGCAGTGTTCTTAAACCGCAGTTTCTTATATCCCAAAAAACTTCCGAAGTGAATGTAATCGATCTGCTTCCACCAGTTCGTCAGTCCCATTGTGTTGGGAAACTCTCCGGTAATTGCTTCCGAGCAATTCGGACAAAACGAAAGTATCTAAGTGCGTACATCTGAAGATTTTCCTAAAGAAATAATTTTCAGGCTAGGAAGTGACTTTGTGTTATATCGCAAAACTGAAAAATGAAGGGCAACGATACTTAGGTATATTGTGTACCACGAAAACGCAAAGAGATAGGGCAATGACTTGACAAAGATGCGTTACACTATACACAGGACGGGCTCGGTCTCCCGCAACTGTTGTACGGGTGGAGGTTGCGGACCACCCGCAGTTGCGATATCTAGAAGATGCCGTGGTGAGCCTGTTCTCCGTGATCAATCGACAAGTTAGGGAGGCATGGAAGCGAGTAACGGATTTTGCAGCGGCTTGGGAAAATCTTTCAGACAACACGACATCGTAATGGTCGGGTTCAAAATTTTCAGGCATGGTCACTGGTAGGGTCGATATGCTTCACCGCTCCTGGATCGCCAGAAACTAATCTATTGTTTCTTTATTGAGGCAATTGGAAACAGATCTTGTTGGACTACACGGTTTATTGAGCAGTCGGCTTAGGAAGGTCCACACGAACGGTCATAATATCCGCTCCATGATATTGCTGGTGGCGCACCGAGGCTGCTAAATGGCGCAACAGGCGGAGAGAGATTTCCTTTTCGAGTATTCCTTCTTCAGCCTGCTCACTAAGCAGGGCGACCTGATCCTGAAGATTCTTTCCTTTGCCGGTCGTAGAAACGAATTCCAGTACAGCCCCACCTCTCACTTTGCGTGCAAGTAATAGGAGGTTGCGTTTTCCAGTTTGCTTGTCCGCCTCGTACTGATCAAGGAGGGTGACGAATACTTCTTCTCCCACCGCATTCAGGCGGTCCTTCATCTGTTGCCCCCATTTTTGCCGGGTCGCAAATTCGTCAAGGAATGTCATGAGTAGTGTAAGGGCTGAAAGGTCCAGTTCAACCGTGAGGCGTTTTGGCCGGGATTCCGCCATCTTCATGAATAAGGTCATGAGAATCGCTATAATCCCGCCCGCGGTCATCCCATTGTTGAGAAGGCCTCCTGCAAATTCAGTCGCGACATCTGGAAAAATTAAGCGACTCTGGAACCCTAAGCCAAGCCAGAACGAGACACCAGCGATGAGGCTTTTTTGGTAATCTAGCCCATCCTGAACGATCATCTGAACCCCGATCATGAACAGCATCGCCATCATTACGATCAGGTAGGCTCCAAAAACCGGTCCCGGGATTGCCAAAACCATGGCGATCACTTTGGGGAGGAAGGCCAACACCAACGACAAAAGACCTGCGGCGATTCCAACGTGGCGGGATGCAACTCCCGTGAGTTGGGATAGGGAGGCGCCCAGCGAGTAAGCTGTATTGGGAACCGCTCCCAAAAGGCCCGAAAACATATTACTGATTCCATCGGTAGCCACGGCCCCCTGAACCAAGCGATAATCTACAGCTCGCGGCCTGCGCCAGGAAACCCGGTGCACGGCAACCGCACTGCTCATTGTGCGGATAGAACTAATGGTGGCAGCCAGAATGAATCCTGGAAGGAGCACCCAGAAAGCAGACCCAAAGTGAATATCGAGTCCAGGCCATCCCAACTTCGGCAATCCAACCCATGAAGCTTCCATGATCCGGGATATGTCGTAAAGGCCATACGCACCAGCAACGAGCGTTCCTGCAATAACCCCTAGGACGGATGCCCATAAACGAAGTATCCCCCGGGCTACAAGGTATACGCCGCACATTACGGCAGCCGTTACGAATGCAACCAGAGGAGCTGCCATTGAGTGCTGATTTGCCGGGACATCTTCAAGCAGGTTGAACACAGCTGACATGACCGAAATCGGAATCAGCATAAGTACAGTGCCCGAGACGGTCGGGGTCAAAATCTTCCGGAATAGCGAGAGTTTCTGGGAGATGGCAAGTTGAATCAGGCCCGAGACAAGAACGAGGATGCCGAGCATGCTGCCTCCCCCGCTATTGAGTGCGTCAATGCAAACGGCAATGTACGTTCCACTTGTCCCCATCAGAAGTATATGCCCCATCCCGAAGCGCCCTATTCGCATGGATTGCATAACCGTCGTTAGGCCCGTAACTACGATGGCAGCAAATACACCCCAGATCAGGTATGCCTCACTCACTCCACCGGCCCGAAACACAACCATGGACAATAAAATTGTCACGGAGAGCCCTACAACCATCAGTTGCAGTCCCAGACCAAGGGAAACAGACACGGACAGTCTACTGTCGGGTTCGTAGAGAATGCCCGTTGATGAGTTGGAATTATTTGATTGCATCCCTACTGCTTGATCAGCAATGCGCCACGATCTCTCGCTGAAAAGTACCGCACCATATATTCCTCAAACTTAGGCAGGAACTTGCCCCGTGAAATTTCCTGCCTAAATTTGGTCGAGTAAAATATAAATTTAATCCGAGACTAAAGAAAGTTCTTGAAACGAACCTCTATCAGACCACAGGTTCGGGAGGTCGTTGTACTCCCCAAGTTGATCATGCGGAACCCAAGTATTTCCAAGGTCCCGGGTTCTGTCCGTATTGATGGTAAAGGCAACGGATCCGAAGGATAGTGGTCTCGGTGTACAGAGCCCAATCACGATTTCGCCTGTGCACGGGTGTCCCCAGCCGGAGACAGCCTCAGCGGACTAGCCACGCGCTGAACCGCTCGTTCATTTCGTCCTGATGGTTAACCCACCAAGCGGAGTCATAACGTAGGGCATTCTGCATATTGGCGGGACTTGCTGGCATGTGTGGTGCCATGTCTATACCAGCCACCGCGTGAGTAGTCACCAGTGGCCTTCCAGACTTCCGCGCGGGGGAATATGAGATCCGACTCCCGATCCGCGACAATGATTCTGCACTGGTTGCGAAGGCAAGATATTTCAAGGCCTCCTCGAGGCGTGGAGTACCTCGGACAATTCCGAATTGTCCCACATCAAGCATCTGTCCATCCCATACAATCACGAATGGCTGATTTTCAAGCACCTGTGCATTGAAGATGCGACCATTATAAGCTGTGGTCATAATCACTTCCCCGTCAGCAAGCATTTGTGGCGGCTGGGCACCTGCTTCCCACCAGATCACCTCGTCCTTGATCGTTTCGAGTTTCGCAAAAGCACGGT
>JAPPBZ010000046.1 GCA_026702635.1 Bacteroidota bacterium | reverse complement strand
TTCGGCCCGATGCTGCCCGTAACTGATAGCCGAGCGATCCTACTCAAGTACACTCACACTTTCATCTGGTGAGATGATAAACATTGACGAAGACCTGCCGAGTAATTCCATTGTGGAACGAGGAATGCGAATAAACTGATCAGTCTGCCTAAATAGTGGCTGCCTAAAAATCCCTTGTTTTAGCGGAGATTTATTGTGCTATATGAACATCATTTGACTTATTTTGTGTGTCCTCATGTTGTTCGCTGCCTGTGCGCCCAACCCCTGCAGTATCGAGCGTTTGACCGGAAACCTTGGTATCGCAGACAGACCACCTCCGGGCAATGATTCCCTGTTGGTTATTGTCCTTTATGCTGCTCTACGCTTCCTTGTCTTATACCTGTAGTGATTGGGCAGGTACTTGGTATGTCTCCTTATGACTTCGACCGACAAGTCATCAAAGTGACGCTCAACCAGCATGGCTGCTACGCGCGGATGGGCTTTCGACAGATCGCTGACAACCCAGCCAATACCTGTCTGGATGAATCTTTCCCGCTCTTTGACCAACACAGCGATCGTTGACTTGATTAGATGGTGATATACCTCATCACGGACAACTGCCCTGAAAGGTACAATTGACGCGCGTCGATTCCACAAATTAGTTTCCTCACGCCAACCGGCAATACGCTCGGCAACTTCCTGACCATGATGAACTATTGCCGGTCCAATAACGCGCACACAAAACCAGTCCGTGGTGGACCAATCAAAAAATGCACCACAAGAGAACAAGTCTTCAACTTTTTTCAGTAAGCTGTCGGCCTCTACCTTTTTGTGTAGATATTTCTGAATGTACAGGGTACCCGCGAACTTGTCTTCGGCATGTTCCTGTCTGATCAATGACACTGCAAGATCCAACTCTTCTTCTTCTGAGAGTTGCTGCAAGCGATGAAGTTTTCTCCATTCTGCCACAATCTTGGCAACCTGGGGCGTCTTAACACCGCGATAATGAATAGCGTGCTTCAGATAGTTCTCAAACCATTGCTTGGTCTGCATGTCAGCTGCGTCATCCAGCCGTCTCTGCAAATCGGAAATCAACTCGGGTGCATCGGAATTACTCATTTCGGCACCTCTTCCATCTCATCTTCAGACGGTGATAAATTAATTACCGCTATGGCAGGAAAAACATCCTTCAACTCACCATAACGGGTCAAAATCGAAGATAGCCCCCCAACTGGAATAGGGTAATTGGATCGTCGGATACATTTCCAAAATGAACAGAAAGACGCGCTCCATAACGACCACCAAGTACGAGACTCGCCCCGAAAGTCGAAGAAACATCCCCTCCATCGTATTCAAGTCCGCTCCTTAATTCCGGTCGTACAGTCCAGTCAGAAGAACCCAGTCGAACGGAAACTCCGATCCGATTTGCTGAGCCTGTGAGGTCTTGACATCGGTAGTTTTCCACCATACCATAAAGTGATATCGGACCTGCAACCTCCCCATCGACGCGTATGTATTGTCCGGGGCAGGCATCCCCACTTCCACCAACAAGCCCTGCTTCGATCATGAAACGTCCGGGCGATTCCTGAGCCAATAGCTGCGTGGGAGCAACCAGAAAGCAAATCAGCAGCAGTTTCCAAATTTCAACTTTCATTTAAACGCAGGGTTATCGTAGTTTCGAGATTCACGTTATTTCCAAGCCTAAAGTTAGCCGTTCCAAGAATTATAAACACCGTCACTCATACTCCCACTTGAGTATCCATGGATCACCGGTCCTTTGCTGATGGGTCCGCAGCCGGGCTTGAAAATCTTCCAGTATGACCTGATAGTTAGAATCACCGGCGAGGTTCTGGATCTCGTGTGGATCCTGCTCAAGGTCGTACAACTCAAACTTTGGGCGATGCAGGTAGTCCTGTATCGGGCGTTTCCCGTAGTGTGACCTCGTGCGCGCAAGCGTACCCTGCCAGGTTTCTGATGCCTGAAGGTCCGTGGCGAATGGATACGGGAGGCCGTGCGCGATATTCCAGATCAGCTTGTAGCGGCGCCCCCGAACCACTCGCATCGGATAGTACATCGTGACCTCATGGAAGGTATGAGAGGCAAATACTTCGTCCCAGCCCTCTGAAGAACTTTGCGCCATTACTTCTTTGAAGCTGCGCCCGTCCAAAGCGGGGACTTCTGCCCCCATACCTGCCAAGTCCAATAGCGTCGGAGTCAAATCCGCCCATGTGATCATCGCATCACAAATCCCTGGCGAAATATCCGGCCTTCGTATCACACATGGCAGACGCATGCCAGGCTCGTACAAAGTCGTCTTTGCTCCCGGAAATGCGATCCCGTTATCCGAAATAAACACCACAATCGTCTGATCCCACACGTTCGATTGCTGCAGGAGCTCAATCAATCGCAACAAACCGCGATCCGCCCGCTGAACAGACATGTAGTAGCGTGCAAGTTCTGCCCGGGTTTCGGGGATATCTGGCAAATAGTCAGGCACAAGTACTTCCTCCGGGGATACGGGATCACTCCCGTCTCGCACAAATGGGCGGTGAGGCTCATTCGTGCAGAAATACAGAAAAAAAGGGCGGGAATCTGTCTGATCAAAAGCAGGGGCACAAGCCTCGGCGCGTTCCAGGGGAGTAGAGCCCCCCGGTACAATTTCATCTTCAAACGCATAGACGGATGGTGGCGCCACATGATACTTGCCGGTTCTAATCGTCCGGTATCCCGCACGCTGAAGAAGTACGGGAAGAGATTGTACATGGTCGAAGGTCTTAAAGTGGTGGAAATCATGCATATGACCATACTGGCCATTGGCATGGTTATGGAGACCCGTCAGAATGACGGATCGGCTGGCGCTGCATGATGCTGTAGTGCAGAAGCCGTGTGTAAACCGCGTACCGTGCTGTGCCAGCAGGTCCAGGCCCGGGGTCTTAATCACGGGATTTCCATAACAGCCAGCATCGCCGGTTCCCAAGTCGTCTACAACAACCATCACGATGTTGGGCCGATCATGAGATTGGAGCCGTCCTGTCAGTATCGCAGTGGCAGACATTGTCTGAAGGAATGATCTCCGTGTGAGCTGCTCGCTATGCATTGTTTTAATGATTTATGAGTTATGATTGATTTCTTCAGGATAGCACGTACTACAATTCCGTAACTTGCAAAAAATTTTATATGTCCCTAATGACGCTGAAGCCTCTCTCTCATACTCGAGCCGCCATCATTCTCGTACTTGCAGTGCTGTGCATACAGTGCGGATCCTATTCACCAGGACCATTGCAGCCCCTTGCTCCGGGGGATCACGTTGTGCTCATCGGAAATAATTTGTGCTCACGCATGATGAATTTCGGATACTTTGAGACGGAATTGCATCAGCGGTTTCCAGAGCATAAGTTAACCATTCGCAACATGTGTGATGGAGGCAATACTCCGGGGTTTCGGCCACACCCCGGACGGGTTTCTCCGTGGGCCTTTCCGGGAGCGGACAGCTTCTATACGGAACTGGCCCAGCCTTCAAACAGCCAGGGACACTTCGAAACACCAGACGAGTGGTTGACGGGGTTGCAAGCGGACATCATTGTGGCTTTTTTCGGCTTCAACGAATCCTTCGCAGGCCTGGAGGGGGTGGCCTCCTTCGAACAAGAGATGGATGCATTTGTGCAGCACACGCTCTCACAGTCTTATAACGGAGAGGGGTCGCCAGACTTGGTCCTGATTTCACCGATCGCATTCGAGGACTTGTCTTACCAGATGGATGTCCCTGATGGGGCGCGGGAAAATATCCATCTATCGGCCTACACGGAAGCAATTCAGCGCGTTGCGCAGCGTTACGAACTGCCATTTGCAGATGTCTATTCGACCTCCAAAGGTTGGTATCGCCGTACACTGGAACCCCTTACGATTGACGGCTCTCAGCTTAATGAAGATGGATATACCTTGCTCGCACCAAGTATCGTAGATCAAGTATTTGGAGGCAGTCGTACACTTGACAGTCAGGCACGTGTCCATCTATTGGCTGCTGTCAGAGATAAGAATTGGCACTGGCACAATGATTACAAGATCCCCAATGGCGTACATGTATATGGGCGGCGGTTCGAGCCTTTTGGTCCAGACAATTATCCTGCAGAATTGAAAAAGATTCGCCAGATGACCGTGATCCGGGACACAGCAATTTGGCAGGTTGCCGCCGGAACCTTCATGGATATCGCTGCGGCCGATGCAAGAACGCACAAGCTTCCCGAGGTCGAGACCAATTACGTGCCAAATGAGAAGAACGGCCCTCTTTCTTATCTCTATGGTGACGATGCCCTGGCGACGCTCACGACTGCGCCGGGGTACGAGGTGGAATTGTTTGCATCTGAAAAAGAGTTCACAGATCTGGCAAACCCTGTCCAGATGTCATTTGATAATCAGGGGCGTCTATGGGTCGCGGTCATGCCCACTTACCCTCACTGGAAACCGGGAGACCCGCATCCCAACGATAAGCTGTTGATTTTTGAAGACACCGACCAGGATGGCAAGGCGGACCGGCAGATCACTTGGGCAGACAGTTTACACATTCCTGTTGGCTTTGAATTGGCCCCGGAAGGGGTCTACGTAAGTCAGGGTACGAACCTCGTACTCCTATCAGATACCGATGGAGATGATTATGCGGATACCCGGCAAATCGTCTTGAGCGGTTTTGATGACCATGATACTCATCATGTGATCAGTGCATTTACCACGGATCCATCCGGAGCAATCTATATGGGAGAAGGTGTCTTTTTGCATACCAATGTAGAGACCTCTTACGGACCGGTTCGCGGGACGAACGGTGGATTTTTTCGCTTTAACCCTCAGCGGCGCCACCTTGAGCGAACTGCGCAGCTGTCCATCCCGAACCCATGGGGGATTGCATTTGACAAGTGGGGACAACCGTTTTTCGCTGAGACCTCCGGCCCCGATGTGCGCTGGATGCTGCCCGGAACGGTCAAACCGCGTTACGGTGTGGCTACACATAAATCTTATAACCTGATTGAAGATGCACACCGTGTACGGCCAACCTCTGGCCTGGAATTCGTGTCAAGTCGCCACTTCCCGGATGAGGTTCAGGGAGATCTGCTGATCAACAACACGATCGGATTCCTAGGGATGAAGCAGCATGCGATGATTGATGATGGGACCGGGTATGTGAGCATGCATCGCCAGGACCTGATCCAAAGCAGTGACGGAAACTTTCGCCCCGTGGACATGGAGTTTGCTCCCGATGGATCCCTGTATTTCCTTGACTGGCACAATGTGCTGATCGGCCATATGCAGCACAATGCGCGTGATCCCTTGCGTGACCATGTGCATGGCCGCATTTATCGGATTACCTATCCCGCCCGACCACTTGTCGAACCTGCCAAGGTACATGACGCAAGTATTGAAGAGCTTTTCGAGAACCTAACCCTTCCAGAGTACCGTACCCGATATCGTACTCGTCGGGAGCTGCGCGGCCGTGATCCCTCTGAGGTACTGGCGGCCCTGGATGTTTGGATCGCAGGACTAGACTCCAACAGCGAAAATTACGAGCTTTACCTACTGGAGGCGTTGTGGGTGAGCTGGGGATTGAACCAGGTGAATACAGATCTTCTGGAGCAACTGCTTGGTGCAGAGGATTTTCGGGTTCGTGCAGCGGCTGTCCGGGTGCTTCGGTACAACCCGCAACTTCAGAGGCAGACTGATCTGCTTACAGAAGCGGCAATGGATCCACATGGTCGTGTGCGCACGGAGGCTATGGCAGCAGCTTCCTGGCTAAACCCAGGTGACGGGTTGCCGATTGTTGAACAGGCAAGTCAGGACAATCTCGACAAATGGAACATGAATGTTTCCGTGACGGCCCTGGCCCACCTGAAAGGCCAACGTGTACCAGTGGATCAACCGGAAGAAGAAACACCAGACCTGAGCGCCGCAGATTTGGCACTTTACACGATAGGTAAAGAGATCTATGCGCGAGATGGCTATTGCAGCACCTGCCACCGACCTGACGGAAAGGGGCTGCCTGCATCTGGCTTCCCTCCGCTGGCTGAAACTGATTGGGTCTTGGGCGACTCCGAACGGCTGATCAAGCTTACGCTCGATGGACTCATGGGGCCAATTACCGTCCTTGGGCAGGATTACCCGGGGCAAGTTCCGATGACACCATTCCGAAACTTGCTCAGTGATGATGAGGTCGCCGCTGTCTTAACCTATGTCCGCAATGCGTTCGGTAACCAAGCATCCGCAATCCACCCAAACCAAGTGAAAGCCGTGCGGGCTAGGACTGCAAATAGACAAGGGTACTATACAGCAGAAGAACTGCTTGGCGGCCAATAAATGATCATACCCATATGACGAAATTCGCCGGTTTGATTTTCCTGAATCTTGCGATACTTCTGGCAGGATGTGTCTCACCGGATCCTGCATCACGCCCCAACGTCATTATAGTGATCACAGACGATCAGGGCTACGGGGATATCGGTGCGCATGGAAATTCTGCAATCCGCACGCCTGTACTTGATCGCTTGTATGACGAAAGCATACGACTGACAGATTTCCATGTAGACCCGACGTGCTCCCCGACACGCGCGGCACTTCTGACCGGACGATACTCCACTCGTACGGGGGTTTGGCATACTATCATGGGACGATCACTCATGGCTCCTGAAGAGGTTACACTGGCCGAACTGTTCGCCGAGGCGGGTTACCGAACAGGAATGGTCGGCAAATGGCACTTGGGGGACAATTACCCGCTTCGCCCACAGGATCAAGGGTTCCGAGAAGCGTTTTATCACCCAGCGGGCGGGGTTGGACAGGGACCGGATTACTTCGGAAATGACTATTTCGATGACACCTACGTGCGCAACGGGGTCCTGGAAGAAACTACAGGATATGTAACCGATGTCTGGTTTGAAGATGCACTCCGTTTCATTGGCGAGCATCAGCATGAGCCGTTCTTTTTGTACTTGGCAACGAATGCCCCACATGGCCCGTATTTCGTGGAAGAAACGTATGCAGCACCATACCGTGAGGCAGGGTTCCCTGATATCATGGCACGGTTCAGCGGTATGATCACCAATATTGACGACAATATGGGGCGACTTCTGGCAGAGTTGGATTCGCTTGGATTGAGCGAAAACACGATCTTTATCTTCATGACTGATAATGGTTCAGCAGAAGGGTGGGCAAATTGGCGTGAAGAGGAAGGGAGCTGGGAAGGTTTCAATGCGGGTATGCGGCAGGGAAAAGGTTCTGAGTATGACGGAGGGCATCGCGTACCCTTCTTTTTACGATGGCCAGCGGCCGGTTACACGGGATCCAAAGAGGTGGATGCCCTAACGGCACACATTGATGTCCTGCCCACACTGGCCGAGCTCTGTGATCTGCCTTTGCCTGCAGACTTGGATGGTATGAGCCTAGTGCCAGTGCTGAACGGGAGTGAGCCGGACGCACGTACACTTTTTGTGCATTCACAGCGCGTTCCCTACCCTATCAAATGGCGCAAGTCTGCTGTGATGACGGAGCGCTGGCGACTGGTGAACCAGAATGAGCTGTACGATATCCAGAACGATCCTGAGCAGATGACCAATCTTGCAGATCAGTTCCCTGACGTGGCCCAAGAATTGCGTACGGCATATGAAGGATGGTGGGATCACCTTGAGCCTACCTTCGACCGTTACGTCCGGATCGGTCTTGGAGCTGATGCTGAGAATCCGCTAACTCTGAATCCACATGACTGGCATGTAACCAACCAGTCTGAGTCCGTGTGGAATCATCGACAAGTCCAGAACGGCATGATCGGCAACGGCTACTGGGCAGTGGATGTGCTCCAACCCGGCAACTACACGTTCGAATTGCGTAGATGGCCCAATTATATGGACGAGCCTATCGAGAGGATAGCAGCGCGCATACGAGTCGGCGATCAGCAGAAACAGATACCTCTTACTCCAGAACAGAATTCAGCAACCTTTGAGTTCGTACTCAATGCAGGCCCCACTACTGTGCAGACTTGGCTGATCCAGCCGGATGGAGAGGAACATGGTGCCTACTTTGTTTATGTGAGACGCGAATGACACGAGAACAGGTTAAGTCGGACGCCATATGCTAAGCGTCGATATTATTATCGTCCTCGCGATCGTCCTGATTGCGGTCATCCTTTTCGTTACAGAATGGGTGCGCTACGACGGCGTGGCACTCATCGTCCTACTCGCACTGGCCATCAGTGGTGTGATTCCTATGTCACGCGCTATTGAAGGATTTGCGAATCCAGCTGTCGTCACCATTGCAGCAGTACTTGTGCTAAGTGGAGGGTTGTACCGTACAGGCATTGCAAACCTCCTCGGTGCCCAGGTGATGCGCTTTTCCGGAGCTTCCCCGGTACGTCTCACTGCGGTCATGATGCTCACTGCCGGGCTTATGTCCGGCGTGATGAATAATATTGCGGCCACCGCACTTTTGCTGCCGGTGGTGCTGGACATCGCCCGTCGCCTCGGGATGCGCCCTTCCAGGCTCCTGATCCCGCTCGCCTTTGCCTCGCTCTTGGGAGGGATGACTACGCTCATTGGGACCGGCCCAAATATCCTCCTTTCAACCATTCTTGAACGCTCAGGTCAGGGCGAATTCGGGCTTTTTTCCTTCACTCCGGTGGGTACAGCCGCACTTGTCTTAGGAGTTCTGTACATGATCCTCGTTGGACGCCACTTCCTCCCGGACCGACGTAGCAATAGTGACCGGTCAATGGCGGAAGTTGATCTGCGGGACCGCTATGCTTTGGACGATGCGATATTCTGTTTGCGGATACCTGAGCTCTCGGCTCTTGATGGCCGGAGTCTAGTGCAGACACAGCTTGGACGTGCCCTGGGAGTCAATCTACTCGCTGTCCAGCGGAATGGGCATCTCCTTCGGGCCCCGAAGCCGGAGTTTGTGCTGCGGGCCGAAGATACGCTCGTCTTCAAGGGCTCCCCTGATGCGATGGAAGATTTACGGTCGTGGGGACTACTAGAGAGCGGGGCAGAGCCGGAAGATCTTCTGGGCCCCCTCGTCAAGGAGACCGCCGCCTTCGTGCAGGTGGAAATCGCATCCACCTCCATCATCGCCGGAAGTACGGTACGGGAGTTGGATTTTCGCAATCGCTTCCAAGCCCAAATCGTGGCCATCAAGCGCGGGAAAAAGGTCCGCAGTACTTTTCTCCAGGAAATTCGACTAAAAGCAGGAGACACCCTGCTATTGATGGGATGGCAGGAATTACTGGAGCGCCTCCCCTTCGCAGACGAGTTCGCCGCAATTACCTGGATAGACCTTGATGCCGCCATGCGGGAGTACGATCTCCACCGCTGTCTGACACAACTCGAAATACCGGAAGGTTCTGGACTGCACGGACGCACACTGGACTCTACCCGTCTTGGCTATGCTTTCGGCCTCACGGTCCTAGAGATTCAGCGCAGCGATGAGTCAGACGGTGGGAATCTCTTCCTTCCGGGTGCCTCCGACTTCCTGAGATCCGGGGACCGGCTCACCGTGCAGGGAGGCCCAGAGTCCTATGCAGTGTTCCAGGCCCTCCAATCATTCCAGACCCATGAAGTTGATGGTCCTTCCATGGTAACGGAATTGGAATCCGAAGAGGCAGGGTTTGCAGAGGTCACACTCGCTCCCACTTCGAAGAATATCGTGGGCAGGTCACTGAGCGAGATCTTCTTTCGGGATTCTTATGGCCTAACCACCCTCGCGATCTGGCGCGGTGGCGAGACCATTCACTCCGATATCCATCTCAGCGAAACTCCTCTGCAGTTCGGAGATGCTCTCCTGGTCTACGGCCGACGGGAAAAGATTCAGTTACTGGGGAAAGACTTGCGCTTCCTAGTACTCACGGCCGAGCTCAGCGAGGTATTCCGAACGCGCCGCGCCCCGGTTGCGGGAGCGATTATGCTTGGGGTCATCCTCTCTGCCTCGTTCAACCTCCTTCCAGTGTACATCGCTGCACTTCTCGGAGCACTCCTCATGGCGTTCACCGGTTGCCTGAGGGCGAATGAAGTGTACAAACTCATCGAGTGGCGCGTCGTTGTCCTACTCGGTGGAATGTTGGCACTTGGACTGGCGATGGAGGAATCGGGCGCTGCCGAACTTCTAGCACGCGAGGTTATCGGGCGGGCCGCAGAAGCTGGCCCCCGGTTCCTGATCGGAAGCCTCTTTCTCCTTTGCGCCTTCGCCGCACAATTCGTACCCACTTCGGCTGTAGCGGTCCTCGTGGCCCCGATTGCATTGAGTACTGCCTTGGAACTGGATATCTCTGCCCAGGCACTACTTATGGTCGTAGCCGTGGGCTCATCGTGCGCGTTCCTAACCCCCTTCGGCCATCCTGTAAACCTTCTTGTTATGAGTGTAGGGGGATACAAAGTGACCGACTACACGCGCACTGGAGCACCTCTCTTCGTCCTGCTGCTTCTCCTTGTTGTCTTCTTTTTACCCGTGGTCTGGCCGCTATGATACCCGACCATCTGCTGCATTTGAGTCAACGCTGGTGTACACCGCGGTCATAAGAGAGACGGTGCGTCATGCGTCCTCCTGTGAAAGGTTTAAGTGTCGCCGCTGAAGTAAAGTACATGTCGTGCACAACAACATGCCCCAAAATCATCGCAAAATCCACCCTATTCAACCGCAATCAAAAAGACTCTGCCCGAATCAGCGGCACAACTCGGAAAGATACTGATACGTCGATCTGAGTTTGCGGGGGAATACTCAATTTCCTCTCAATGCTTCAAGAAACCCCTCATAGGCTGGCTTGGGTTGATACTCTGCATCGAAAAGCAGGCCCCATTCCGGATTGCCCCAAAAATCAATTAACCAGCTCTCTGGGTCCCGCAGCCCCCACCAGGTAATGGCAAACTGGTTTTCTTCAGGCAGATCCATAAAGGCAGCTACAATCTCGTTCACACGCTTCTTCTGAAGCTGGCTCCGCTCATCCGTAAGCACAGACAGGTCCCCCTGAGGATTGACACGGACATCCATTTCTGAGATGTGAATCTTGAGGCCCCGTTGAACGACAGCGTCCATGACCGCAACAATATTGCTAAGAGGGGGGTGCGTATAGGTGATGTGCATCTGGAGTCCAACACCGTCAATGGGGATACCTCGGGCTTGAAGGTCATCCACCATGGCCAACATTGACTCGAGCTTGGCCGTATCCCAAATCGTACCGTAATCATTGTAAAACAGCAGGACATCTGGATCGGCCTCTCTGGTATACTGGAACAGGCGGGCAATAAAATCTGGCCCCATCCGACGGCGGAACACCGAATTCCGCAATTCACCCGATCCATCCTCAAACGCCTCGTTAATCACATCCCAACTTACAACATCATCCTGGTAGCGTTGGACGACCGTAGTGATATAGTCTTTTACCGCGTCTTCAAACTCCATGTCGGTTCCGCTGAAGTTTTCCAGCCAGGATGGTGTCGACTGATGCCATACCAGTGCATGCCCATGAACCTGCATATCATGTTCGTTGGCAAATGCAACCAACTGATCTGCATGCGTCCAGACGTAGCTTCCTGAAGCACTGGTCAGGTGTTTCATCTTCATCTCATACTCAGCAGTCACACTATTGAACACGGTGCGGACAACCCCTGAATGGGGGCCAGAACCTAATCGACTCGACTGAATTGCAACGCCCACCGGGAAGGGGGCCACAGAGCGCAATGCAGTGTACGGCTCAGGATCCTCAGGATTTTCTGTAACTGCGTTTTCGCTGCAACCAACCGTTAAGATTGCCCAAAGAAAGATGAATGAAAATCTGAGATTCATGATGCTCTCGGGAATACGGAAAAAAACCAACCCTCCCTGTCTCAATTTAGTGAATATTCGTCAGCCGGAGAGAATTTCATCCTCTACCCACGGGTTCCCTGCAAAACTGGTATAGATCTGATATTCAGCCTGAGAAAAATGCCTCAATACGCTTACAAAGCAACAAGAGCTTTCAATACCATTGAGTTTTGCAAAAATCTCCCATGACAATCCACAAAAATCTTAGATCGCGCCTTTGGTGTGTATCTTGCCCGAGGCATACCGTAAAGGTAGAATGAACGAATTTTCCCCCGTATTTGTATTCAGCACTGGAAGATGTGGGTCAACGATGATATCACAGATGCTCAACAAGCATCCTGCCATTCTTAGTCTGTCAGAATTCTTTAGCCTTCTTGGACTCAACGCATTCACGGGTAGGAGAGTGACTGGTGAATACATCTGGCAGCTGTACAGTGAACCTGCGGGGCAAATGAGCATCATCGAGAGGGAATCCTTCGGTGAATTGCTCTATCCTTTTAGCGACCCGCAGACACGCTTTAGTGCGACCACATTGCCACCTATCATGGCGATTACGGTTCCTCACCTCACAGATGAATACGAGGACCTCTATGACGAGATTGGACGATTTGTGCGTGCCCAACCCAAAATGCTACCCAGCGACCATTATCGTTCCTTATTTACCTGGTTGGGGCTGCAATTAAGCAAAAAGCTGTGGATTGAGCGTCATGGTGGCTCACTCGTGATGGCATCTCGTCTACTGCGACACTTTCCTGAAGCTCGTGTTGTACATATTTTCCGTGATGGCCGTGAGACTACGCTGTCAATGAGCAAACATCCATCCTTTCGAATTATACTCGCACTGATGCGCAGAGGCAAGAAGATCGGTCTTGACTTATATAGATTACTGGAAAAGCTCGAGGAAAGAGATCGGTTGACTTGCTGGCTTGCGAAGTTCCAGTGGTTGCGCTCAGATGTTGACAGCCTACTTAACAAACAATCCGATCTATCTGAATTTGCTGAATTATGGAGTAAAATGATTGAAACAGGGCATCGTGTCTTCGGTCACTTCCCCCCAGATCGTCTTCTGAATCTTCGGTTTGAAGATATTTTGGAAAATCCAGAACGCGAAGTCAAACGTTTGATCAGATTCATTTCACCTGAATTAGAAGATAATGCCTGGGTAAAGGAAGTGGTGCAGATTCCGCGTCAGAAGTCATCAAAATTTGTACTTTTGGACCCTAATACTCAACGTGAGATCACAACAGCGTGCCGTCCTGGACTTGAGCGACTTGGCTATTTGGCCTGAACCGAGACTCCCAACCGCACTCCTAACGGTCACATATTTGACCGCATCTGTTTCAATGAGGATCATAGCAGGGAGTGCGTTGGCGAAATAGGGAATCACGGAACGCAAACTCCAGCTGTTGACCGCAATGAGGAACCCTACTCCGCGGATATGGATCGATTGATTCGATGTATCAGTCCGGTTGTTTTCATCGTAATATGATTTATCTCTGACGTTTAGGAGACCCTTTTAAAAACTCACTGAACTGAACGTTTCTGTCGCCCCATGAACCTCTGGGAGTACTTTTCTCCGGTTAAAAATTATTTTATAACCCCTTAGCTACATATCACTTAAATTAGGATTGCTGGATTATCTTACATTCATGGGGGGTTGTCTCTACTACCATCGTATTGTTTGGATTGTCTTCGGAGTTTGGATCTCACTGCTGGGATGTTCGAGACCGGATCCTACTCTAGTACTGCCGGACCAGGTAGATTTCAACTACCATATTCGACCCATCCTCTCGAACTCCTGCTATGTGTGTCATGGTCCTGACATCAGCACGAGGGAAGCTGACCTTCGCCTTGACACCTACGCCGGAGCAACCGCCAGACGCCCTGGCGGGCGTGCGATTGTCCCGGGGAGCGCAAAACGCAGTCTGCTCATTCATCGCGTTCAGGAAGATGATCCCGAGC